>CAJATL010000217.1 GCA_903944895.1 uncultured Bacteroidota bacterium | reverse complement strand
TTGGGTGCAGGAGGGGAATCGAACCCCCGTGTTCCCGGGTCACATCCGGACGGGGAAACCAGCATCCCCAACAAACACCGTGATAAGGAAAGGATTCGAACCTTTTCTGGTGTGATTAACCCAACCAGGATGCCATTTCATCGCCAAATCATTTTATTAAATTTCCTGTGGAAACAGTTGGAATCGAGCCAACCTCCCCAGCTTTTCAGGCTGATGCTAATCCATCTCAGCTATATTTCCGTTTTTTTTGTCCAAATAAAAAGCCCGACATCAATGCCGGGCTTTTTCCTGTATTCACTTAATTAAAAATAAATCCAGCTATCCCGGCGGACACAATGCATCCAGGTTGAAACAAAATATGCTTGCTTCATTCGAATATCGCGGCAGTTGCCCAATATGTAAATCTTGTTTTATCATCATCATTTAAATAAAAAACCCGGACATTTTTGCCCGGGTTTGGATTTTATCAATAATTGTATTTTCTTATCCAATTAAAAATTCCCAGGCACCCATTTCAGGTTCATCAACCAGTGGTGATATTTTATAACTTGCAGTACGAATAAAATTGTTCATCATTTGTTTTATTGTTATTTTGACGGTGCAAAAGTAAAACCATTTTTTCAATTACCAAATTTATTTTCATTTATTTTCAGAAATAATTTTTAACTACGCAAAGATGTTGCGTTTTATGCATTAATAATTATCTTTGAAACCTGATCTAAACTAATAAAATACCATTATGCCCATCAACAGAAACGCGTTGATTCGCTTTAAAACAATTGACCAATGTCTGCAAAACAGGTATCGCAAATGGACACTCAACGATTTGATTGAGGCTTGTTCGGAAGCGCTTTACGAATATGAAGGCATCGAAAAGGGCGTAAGTACACGCACAATCCAGGCCGATATTCAACTGATGCGGAGCGACAAAATCGGCTACAATGCCCCAATCGTGGTGGTTGACAAGAAATATTACACCTACGAAGATGCCAAATACAGCATCATTAACATCCCGATAACCGAAAAAGACCTGAACAAACTTGGTGAAGTCACCGAAATCCTGAAGCAGTTTAATGGTTTTTCGTTTTTCGGTGAATTGGGGATTATGGTGCAAAAACTGGAGGATAAAATTTCGGCAGCCCGCACCAAACAAAGCATGGTGATTGATATGGAGAAGAATGAAAACCTTCAGGGACTCAACAACATCGAAATAATTTATCGGGCCATCAAAAACAAGCTGGTGCTCGAAATCTGGTACCAGTCGTTTAAGGCCAAAAGACCCGGAAAAATGCTGTTTAATCCATATTTGCTAAAGGAATACCGGAATCGCTGGTTTGTAATTGGCACCAAAACCCAGGAGCAGGGAATTATTAATCTTGCCCTCGACCGGATTAAGGATATTGATATTGACAAGGAAACCGCGTATTACAAGAACCCGGATTTCGATCATGCTAACTTTTATAAAGATGTGATTGGAGTAACTGTTACCAGGATGCGGCCTGTGAATGTGCACTTACTTTTCAACGACCAAAATGCACCTTATGCGCTAACAAAGCCATTGCATCACAGCCAGAAAGTTATTTCAGAAAGCGAAAATGGCGTTGAGATTTCCATTAAAGTAAAACTGAATTTCGAGTTGGAAAGGGAAATTCTCGGTTTTGGGGATGGGGTGAAGGTACTCGCACCCGAAGGATTAAAAAAACGGATAGCCTCGATTTTAAAAAATGCAGCCAGCAAATATGAAGAATGTAAAGACTTATGAATGAGTATAGTTTAAAAACTGGCTGGTGTTGGGCTAAAGCCCGGTAACCGCTTGTTTTTCAATTGCCCCGACCTAAAGGTCGGGGCAATTAATGTCCGTGATTTCAGGGCTTTAGCCATATTTTTTAAATTTTTAATACCATTTTAGACCAGACTCATGATTCTTCATCTACTTCTTGCTCTGAATATAATCTTCGTGTCCGGCAAAACCTGCCATTGATTTGTAAACATTTAAAATATCGCCGGCAAACCAATCGAAAATGCGTGGAGGAAGCACGCCGCGTACAAAAGGAATCCATTTTACAAGATAAGGCGTTCTGACAAAAAGTTTATCTTTTTCGATAGCCCGGATAATGCTATTTACAACTTTTTCGGGTTTCAAAATAGGCAGGAAAGGATGTGTTTTTACCCCGGCAAACATGCCGGTGTCGATGTAGCTTGGATTTACAGTTGTAACATGTAAATTCCTGTTCAATTGTTCCAGCTCAATCCGCAACGATTCCGACCAACCCGTAACTCCCCATTTGCTGCCAACATATACCGACATTTTTGGATTGGCCAGCAAACCTGCCGCAGAGGCAATATTTACGATATGACCTTCACCTTTGGCAATCATTCCAGGCAAAAACTCAAGGGTAACGTGCATTACCGCGCTGGCATTTATCTGCATGGTAAAATCAATATCATGATGCGAATGATCTTTAAAATTTTTCCCAACCACAACACCAGCATTGTTTATCAAAATATCAACTTCGCCTACCTCATCTCTAACTTTTTTGGCAGTGGCGATAATCCCGGAAGTATCAGAAACATCAATCAGATATGGAAAAACCTTGCAATTTTTACAATGAAGTTCATCAGTTGCCTGCTTTAGAAATTCAGGATTAATGTCCCAGATTACCAATTTTGATGCACCTTTCTGGATAAGTTTTTTACCCATAAGTTTTCCAATTCCGGCGGCACCACCGGTGATTAATACTGTTTTACCTTTAATTTGGGTCATAATGTTGATGATTTTTAGATGGATGCGAAAATATGCATTTTCCCGATAGGGAAAGTCACGCGACTTTAAGGAATAACATTGATTTTGAAGAAGGAAACTAAAAAGCCACGATCTTAGTCGTTGATCGTAAAATTATCCCAATCGGCGCCAACTGTAAACTCATTACGGAACTGCTGTAAAGGCGCGGCTGATAATGTGCCATAAATAATCTGCACCTTGTTGGTTTCGGCTTTTGTGATTATGTTACCATGAAAATCCAAAATCACCGAATCGCCTGAATGGGCAATATTTTTACCGTCGCGTCCAACGCGGTTTGTCCCAATGCAATAAGCCTGATTTTCGATAGCGCGGGCAATTAAAAGTTGCTGCCAGGCAAAGCTTCTTGGCACTGGCCAGTTGGCAACATAAATTAAGAGGTCGTATTCGTAATTGTCATCCTGATACCGATTTTTACTCCAAACCGGAAAACGCAGGTCATAACAGATTAACGGCAAGATTTTCCAACCTTTAAATTCGACAATATTGCGGTTTTTTCCGGCAGTAACAATCTGAAACTCCCGTCCCAGCCTGAAAAGATGTCTTTTATCGTACGTTTCAAAGGTTCCGTCAGGCGAAATCCAAAAAAGCCGGTTGAAATAATTTCCCGACTCTTCGATTAAGATGCTTCCGGTAACAGCACAATTCAGCATAGAGGCCTTTTCCTGCATCCAGCTAAATGCGCGCCCATCAGCTTTTTCGGCAATTTTTTTTGGATTTATCGAAAAACCAGTATTAAACATTTCAGGAAGGATCACAATGTCGGTTCCTGGGCTGAGCTGGCTTAGCTTTTCATCGAATCTTGCCAGGTTTACTTCGCTGTTTTCCCATTCGAGGTCAGCCTGTACAACAGCTACATTTAAATCTTGCATAAAATTTCGGCGGCTTTTATCAGGGTTTCTTCTTTTTTTGCAAAACAAAACCTAAGGATTTTTTCGTGGCTTCCATCTTTAAAGAATGGTGACAACGGGATTGAAGCAATACCAAAATCGGTGGTCAGGCGCTTCGCAAAGGCAAGATCAGCTTCATCCGAAATCTGCGAATAATCGAAGCATTGAAAATAAGTACCGTGTGAAGGGATAATTTTAAATCGTGAGGTCTTTAAAAGCTCGAGAAAAAAATCACGCTTTTGCTGATAAAATGCAGGCAGTGACTTATAGTGATTTTCGTCGTTTAAATATTCGGCAATAGCCAGTTGAATTGGGGTGTTAACGGCAAATACGATCCATTGATGCACTTTCCTGAATTCATTCATCAGGTTTTCGGGGGCCATCACATAGCCAATTTTCCAACCTGTTGCATGAAAAGTCTTTCCAAACGAACCAACTGCAAGGCTTCGTTTTAAAAGTTCGGGATACCTGCAAACACTCTGATGCTGAATTCCATCAAAAATCAGGTGTTCGTAAACCTCGTCACTTAACACGATAATATCAGTTTTTTTTACAAGCTTTTCGAGCTGACGCATGTCCTCTTCGGCAAGAACAGCGCCCGTAGGATTGTGCGGAGTATTGATGATGATCATCCGCGTGTTGCTGCTGATGAGTTTTGTAACCTGCTGCCAGTTGATTTTAAAACCAGGCATTTCCATCCGGGCGTGTTTGATGGTCCCACCGTTGAGTTTTACAGCCGGGGCATACGAATCATAGGCAGGTTCAAAAATAATTACCTCATCATTGTCGCGGACAAAGGCCGTTATTGCAGTAAACAGCGCCTGTGTAGCGCCGGCAGTGATCGTAATTTCCTTTTCAGGATCGTAAAAAGCGTTATGATCTTGTTCGACCTTTCGGGAAATAGCTTTACGTAGCTCAGGAATGCCGGCCATCGGGGCATATTGATTATTACCCTGCTTCATGTAAAAATTTACCAGGTCAATTATTTCTTCGGAGATATCGAAATCAGGAAAGCCCTGGGACAAATTAATGGCTCCGTGCTGGTTGGCAAGTTTCGACATTATTGCAAATATCGAATCTTCGGTGTGGGGTTGTTTACTCTTAAAAGTACCTGGAAAAATCATCATGCATATTTTTGGCAAAAGTAAAACTCTTCTTTCAATCTGAAAGAGAATAAAATATTTAACAGATTTATTATCGGAAAACCTGAGATCCAACTTTGGTGATTACCTCTGAAATGAGCACTTGCAGCTCATGCACAGCATTAATAATTATTTTAGTGCTTGTTGGAGTGTCCATTTGTTGTGAATTCTCACTTCAAAATTCAACTTAGCTTCGATATTTTGGTCGAAATGACAGGGACAGCCCTTCAGTCCGGCAAATGACCAAAAGCTGACTACGATATCCTGAGTATTTTGATTTATTGAAATGCCAGATAAATATTTGGGCAATTTATGTTTCAAAATTAGATTTGTTTAATATACTTTTGCGCCACAATACACTTTTTTAAAATTAAATAAATGATGAAAACAATTGATAATTTAAACTTTAATGGCATCAAAGCCATCATCAGGGTTGATTTTAACGTTCCCCTGAACGACAAATTCGAAATTACCGACGCCACCCGGATTAATGCTGCAATTCCAACCATCAAAAAGATTTTGGGTGATGGCGGATGCGTAATTTTAATGTCGCATCTTGGCCGCCCAAAAACCGGTCCGGAAGATAAATATTCACTAAAACACCTTGTCCCTGCTTTATCCGAAAAACTCAGCCTGCAGGTTAAATTTGCAAGCGATTGTATTGGTGATGTTCCTCAGAAAATGGCTTCCGAATTAAAAAGTGGTGAAGTGCTGCTCCTCGAAAACCTCAGGTTTTACAAGGAAGAAACCAAAGGCGACGAAAATTTTTCGAAACAACTGGCCAGCCTCGCCGATGTTTACGTTAACGATGCTTTCGGAACTGCCCACCGTGCACACGCTTCTACAACCATCATCGCCAACTTTTTTCCCGAAAAGAAATATTTTGGTTATGTGATGGCCGGCGAACTTGACAGCCTCAATAAGGTTCTTAAAGACACCAAAAGGCCTTTTACCGCAGTTTTGGGTGGCGCTAAAGTTTCGGGCAAAATCGAAATCATCAAAAACCTTCTCGATAAAGTTGACAACCTCATTATCGGTGGTGGCATGATGTTTACCTTTATCAAAGCTATGGGTGGAACTGTTGGCAATTCGATGGTTGAAGAAGAATTGATCGAAACAGCAAAACAAGCCATTCTTGATGCCGAAAAAAGAGGCGTAAAACTGCTGATTCCTGTTGATACAATTATTGCAGATAAATTTGATAACGAAGCCAACCGCAAATCCTGCGATGCAAACCTGATTCCTGATGGCTGGATGGGCCTTGATATTGGTGAAAAAACCCGCCTGAATTTTGCTGAAGTTATTAAAAACTCAAAGACCATTCTCTGGAATGGCCCGATGGGTGTTTTTGAAATGCCCAATTTTGCCGAAGGCACCAGGTTTATTGCCGAATCGGTTGCTGCAGCCACCGATAAAGGCGCTTATTCGCTCATCGGTGGTGGCGATTCAGTGGCAGCCATCAACCAGTACAACCTGGCCGACCGCGTAAGCTACGTTTCAACAGGTGGCGGTGCGATGCTTGAATTTATCGAAGGCAAAGAATTACCGGGTGTAACTGCAATCGAAAGTTAGAATTTTAAGATTTTAATTTTGAACAGGCCACGACAGCTTTAATGGTTTTCGTGGCCTGTTTTTTTTTACATTTGTAACTCCTGTTTTTTTGAATTAAACATTTACCGTTTTTCCAAAATCCGATAATTCAGCTAATAAAATTATCTGATGAAAAAAGCCTTCAAAACTTTACTTTTCTGGATGTTGGTTATTCCATTTACGGCCTCTTCACAAGTGGAATTTTCGCCATTTTACGGCTATTTCATGGGTGGGAGCATTCCGTATTATGAGGGTGATCTAAAAATTAACAACAGCGATTGTTACGGAATGATTTTGGGACTTCCTTTGGGAGGTGATGCAAGTTTTGAGATAAGCTACACTGCTTCGAATACTTCAGCCGAATGGAGACCATTCAGAAAATATGTCAACGAATTCCCCGGCCGTGATTATGGATTAAGTGTAAATTATCTCACAATTTCAGGAGTCAGCAATGGTGATTTCGGCAACAACGTGGTTGGTTTCGCTGCTGTTCGTCTGGGTACTGCCTGGTTTAAGAGCAATCAGCGCGACATCGACACGGATTGGTACTTTGCAGTTTCGGTGGGATTAGGTTTGAAAATATATTTTAACGATGTCATCGGGCTGCGATTGCAGGGAAATCTTCACATGCCTTTTTATTACACCGGTTCCGGATTATATTTTGGGTATGGTCCCGGAGGCTCCTATTCGGGAGTTTATGTTGGTTTAATCCCGTTTATTTTTGAAGGCGATTTTTCGGGAGGGTTAATTTTTGTGATTGGAAACTGAATTTTCTATTCGCATCGTCAAGCCTCGGTTTAAGGTAAGTCAACACGATCAAACCATTTTATCCAGCTCTTTTTCTTTAACTTTATCCTGATAATCATCCCAGGAAGGATCGCTGAAATCGATATTTTGAATATTGATGAGAATCAGCGGGGCAACCTGGAAAAGTGGCTGATAAAGCAATGAACCTTTTTTATATTCCGATTTCAAAATATGCTCCTTGGTGTCGATCATATTAAAAATCACCAGGAAAATACTCATGATCAAAATACCCTTAAAAACGCCAAAGACGAGGCCAAAAATCTTGTTAATCAATCCCAGAGCTAACAGCGCAGCAATCTTATCCAATAATTTTCCGATAAGGGAAACCAGCAAAACAACCCCAATAAAGGTAATTAAGAAGGCCAGTATAAAAACATAGCGGTGGCTGATGTCGAAAGTTTTCATTAAAAAGACGGCCACAACATCCGAAAAATAAATGGCAAAGTAAATACCCAGCACCAAAGCTGCAAACGAGGCCAACTCTTTGATGAACCCGTTGTTGAAACCCGAAATTGCCATAAGAACAATGGGCAATATCAAAACTGCATCTAATAAATTCATGGCGGATTATTTAAGTTTTCTGGTCAATTCAGAAGCAAACACAAAATCATTAATTTCCTTATTTTCGGTCTTAAGTATCTGGTTTTTATCGCCCTGCCACCAAAGTTGTCCCTGATAAATAAAGGCAATAAAATCGCCAATTTCGACCACCGAATTCATGTCGTGCGTATTTACCACCGTGGTGATATCGAATTCTTTGGTAATTTCACTAATCAGGTTATCGATAACATTGGAAGTCTGCGGGTCGAGGCCAGAGTTTGGCTCATCACAAAAAAGATAAGCTGGATTTAGTGAGATGGCCCGTGCAATTGCAACGCGTTTTATCATACCTCCACTCAACTCCGAAGGCATAAGTTTATTGGATTTTTCGAGATTCACCCTCCGGAGGCAAAAATCAACACGCTCTTTGCGCTGCTGCGTGTTCATGTCGCTAAACATCAACAGCGGAAATCCAACGTTTTCTTCAACATTCATGTAATCAAACAAAGCGCCTCCCTGGAAAAGCATCCCGATTTCCTTGCGGATTTCCTTTTTCTGCTTAAAACTCATCCTCGAAAAATTCCTGTTGTTATAAAAAATGCTGCCCTTGTCGATCTCGAATAATCCAACCAGACATTTCATCAAAACTGTTTTTCCCGAGCCGCTTTGACCGATGATAAGGTTGGTTTTCCCTTTCTGAAACTTTACCGAAATATCATTCAAAATCAGCTTGTCGCCAAATGATTTGAAAATATTATGTGCTTCGATCATGCCAGTAATAATTGGGTGAGGATGAGATTGAAAATAATGATAAGAATACTGCTGTAAACCACGGCTTTAGTACTTGCGGCTCCAACTTCCAGCGCACCGCCACGGGTTTGGTAACCATGATATCCCGAAACGGTAGTAATGATAAAAGCAAAAACAGATGTTTTTATCAGCGAATACGTGATGGTGTATGGATCGAAAAAGGAGCGCAGCCCGGAGATGTAGTCGGTTGAAGTTACTTCGCCTGTAAAAATGCAGGCAATCCAGCCTCCGAAAAGTGCAAAGCCAATACTTAAAGTTATCAAAACCGGATTAATAATAACAGCTGCAAATATTTTGGGTTGCATCAGGAAATTTGCCGGGTTTATCCCCATGATTTCAAGTGCGTCAATTTGGCCGGTAACCCGCATGGTGCCAATCTCAGAAGCAATACGTGAACCAACTTTTCCGGCGAGGACAAGGCTGATGATGGTTGGCGAAAATTCGAGAATGATCGATTGACGGGTTGTGAAACCAACCATACTCAGCGGTATCAGCGGGCTATCAATGTTGTAGGCGGTTTGTATGGCAACTACTGCCCCAACAAATACCGAAATAATCAGTACAATTCCCAGCGAATCTACGCCCAGGGTAATGAACTCGGACATAATCTGACGGAAGAACAATTTGACTCTGTCAGGCTTAACAAACACCTGCTGCATCAACAAAAGATATTTTCCAAGGATGGAAATCAACTTCATCGGCTATATTTTTTTTGTAAAATTAGAGATATTTTAGTTTTGAGGATAAATTAAATCTTTGAAAGGTTGCAAACCTGAGCGGATAGCTTGCTTTTATTCTGTTTCAAACCCAAAAACCGCTTTCATTTTTTCGAAAACCTGAACCCTGACAGCTTCAAAATTCATTTCATGCCCAAGTTCTTTTGCAAGCGAAGTAACCGATTTATCAGTAAAACCGCAGGGATTGATGTAGTTAAAAAATTGCAGGTCGGTGTTAACATTAAAAGCAAACCCGTGCATGGTGATAAACCTGCTAGCTTTTACACCGATTGCGCAAATTTTTCTGGTCTTACCCGGAACTCCCGGATCGAGCCAGACGCCTGTTGCACCAGGCAACCTCTCGCCTCTCAGATTAAAATCCGCCAGAACTTTGATGATACTCTCCTCGAGCAAACCCACGTAATCTCTGATTCCAAGACCAAAGTTTTCGAGGTTAAGAATGGGGTAGCCAACAATTTGCCCCGGCCCGTGGTAGGTAATATCGCCACCCCGGTTGGTGTGGATAAAACTTACATTTTTTTGCTGTAATTGCCTGTTGCTGATGAGCAAATTATTTACTGAGCCGCTTTTCCCGAGGGTATAAACATGCTGATGCTCGCAAAAGAGCAAGTAATTTGGGGATGAAATTCCGGCAATTTTGGCTTCCATCAATTGCTTAAATAATTTTTCCTGGTAATCCCAAGCCTCCTGATAGTCGATTAATCCCAGGTTTGTGACGATAATTTTCCGGCTATTTTGTGTTTGATTCGTCATGTTAATCTCATTTTCAGCAATTCCCTGCAACATGTTTTTCGGCATGATACGACGACCTGACCAAAGGTTTGCTCTCGACAAACTTAAAACCCTTTTCAATTCCATTTTCTTCCCATTTTTTAAAAATATCCGGGTGGATGTATCCGATAACCGGCAAATGATTTTTGGTGGGCTGCAAATACTGCCCGATGGTCATCACCGAACAACCCACTTTTAAAAGATCGTCCATCACTTCAAAAACCTCTTCTTCCGTTTCGCCCAAGCCAACCATAATTCCCGACTTTGCTGTAATTCCTGATCCGGCAACTTGCCTGATTACATCAAGACTTCTGTCGTATTGAGCAGCACTTCTCACCGATGACGTCAACCGGCGAACAGTTTCGAGGTTGTGGGAAATAACTTCCGGCTTCGCATCAATCACCAGTTTGATTAGATCACTTTTTCCCATAAAATCAGGGATGAGTGCTTCGATAGTAATTCCGGGATTTACTTTTTTTACCTCCGAAATTGCAGCAGTCCAATGTTTTGCACCTCCGTCGGTGAGATCATCACGATCGACCGAAGTAATTACACAATGTTTTAAATTCATCAGCTTAATCGAATTTGCCAGATTTCCCGGCTCCTCAGCATCCACTGCCTCGGGTTTACCGGTTTTTGTAGCACAAAATTTGCAGGAACGCGTGCAGACATCTCCCAGAATCATAAAAGTAGCTGTTCCCAAACCCCAGCATTCGGCCATGTTCGGGCATTTGCCGCTGCTGCAAATCGTATGAAGCTTATGACGACTGATAATTTCCTTTACCCTGACATATTCCTTGCCGGAAGGTATTTTAATTTTGAGCCAGTCGGGCTTGCGCTGCGGTTGATCGGACATAAAATTTCAGTTATAAAATCCTGATGAATGATTTTGTGCTCAGAAGTTCCTCCTAACTCAAATCTTGAACTTCATCATCTGACACATCACACAATTAACAATCTTTTTATCTTTGCGCAAAATTACAAAAATGGCTCAAATACTTTCAGAACAAGAACAAATCAGACGCGATTCGTTAAAGGAATTGATTTCGCTGGGCGTAAACCCCTACCCTGCTGATACTTTCGACGTTGACGTCACCACAAAGGAAATCCTAGAAAATTATCCCGAAAAAAACACCTACCCACAGGTGAACATTGCCGGCCGCATCATGAGCCGCCGCATCATGGGAGCAGCATCGTTTGTCGAATTACAAGATGCCACCGGCCGCATTCAGCTTTATTTTAAACGCGACGATATTTGTCCCGACGACGATAAAACCATGTACAATGTGGTGTTTAAGCGTTTGCTCGATTTTGGCGATATTATCGGGGTTAAAGGATTTGTTTTTGTTACGCAGATGGGCGAAACTACCATTCATGTCACCGAATTCAAATTACTCAGCAAAAGCCTGAAACCTTTGCCGGTGGTGAAGGAAAAAGATGATAAAGTGTATGATGCTTTTACCGATCCCGACCAGCGTTACCGTCAGCGTTACGTCGATTTAATTGTAAATCCTCATGTTAAAGATGCGTTTTTAAAACGTACCAAAATGGTAAATTCGATCCGGGAATACCTCAATATAAAAGGCTATCTGGAAGTTGAAACCCCCGTTTTACAACCTTTGTACGGCGGTGCTGCTGCACGGCCTTTCAAAACGCACCATAATGCACTCGATATTACCTTGTATTTACGAATTGCCAACGAACTTTACCTCAAGCGCTTGATTGTTGGCGGATACGACGGGGTTTACGAGTTTTCGAAAGATTTCCGCAACGAAGGTATGGACCGGTTTCATAACCCTGAATTTACACAGATCGAGCTCTATGTGGCTTACAAAGACTACGAATGGATGATGAATCTGGTGGAAGAAATGATCGAAAAAGCAGCGATAGATATTCATGGTACAACCTTGCTCAAAGTTGGCGAGAATGAAATTGATTTTAAACGTCCCTGGAAAAGATATACCATGTTTGGTGCCATCGAACATTTTACCGGCATCGACATTTCGGCGATGAACGAACAGGAACTTGTTGAAGTTGCCCAAAAATTGAGTGTAAAAATTGATCCTTCGATGGGAAAAGGAAAACTGATTGATGAGATTTTTGGCGAAAAATGTGAGCCAAATCTCATCCAGCCTACTTTTATCACCGATTACCCGGTTGAGATGTCGCCGCTTGCAAAAAAACACCGGACAAAAGAAGGTCTGGTCGAGCGTTTTGAGGCCATTTGCAACGGCAAAGAATTGTGCAACGCTTTTTCGGAACTTAACGACCCGATTGACCAGCGTAAACGTTTTGAAGACCAGTTGGAACTTGGCAAGCGTGGCGATGAAGAATCGATGATTCTGGATGAAGATTTCCTGCGTTCCCTCGAATACGGGATGCCCCCAACAGCAGGTCTCGGCATCGGAATCGACCGTCTGGCAATGATTATGACAAATTCAAACTCCATCCAGGATGTGTTGTTTTTCCCACAGATGCGACCTGAAAAAGTTCAGGAAATGCCAACTTCAGCCGATTTTGTAGCCATCGGCGTACCCGAAATCTGGGCCGAACACCTGATGAAAGCTGGCTTTACCAATCCTGAAGATTTTAAAAATGCAAAATCTACTCAGATTCATCAAACGCTCAACGGCTATCGTAAGAAAAACAAACTCGATATTCCGGCGCTCCTCCTCGAAGATGTTGAAGGATGGATAAAAAAAACCTGATCCATCCGGATTTGAGTTTTGTTTGGCAGAATTATTGTTTAATCTCAGCCTCGTAACAAATCTGAAAATTTGGAGTAATAAATAATCTCCTATTAATTTTTGTTAAATAATTATCGTACAATAAGTTGATAATTAAGGCAGTTTAATGAAAATATTATTTTTGCGCCTTTACCGAAAAAATTATCTATTACAAATATTAAAATTGAAAATCTATTATGAAAAGTAACATCCTCAAAAAGATGCGGAATCTGTTGACGCTGGGTTTAACAATACTGGCGTTTAGTGCTTTTGCACAGGACCTCAATCAGGCTGGCGAAGTTTTTAATGCCGGCAACCAGGCACTAAAAGATGGAAACTCAGTGCTTGCCATCGAAAAGTACCAGCAATGTATCGAAATGGCTTCAAAATTAGGTGCTGAAGGCGAGCAATTAGTAACCGGTTCAAAAGCTCAGGTTCCCGGGCTTTACGCTAAAATAGCTGCTGATGATTATAAAGCAGGTAATACTGAAAAGGCAATTGTTGAATATGAAAATGCCATCAAATTTGGCGAATTGTACGGAAATCCTGAAATCGTAGCCAAAGCAAAGGAAAATATGCCAAAACTTTATTATGCTCAGGGCAACGACCTTTATAAAGCTGAAAAATATCCTGAAGCACTCGCAAGCTATCAGAAATCCCGCGATCTCGACCCTGGTTATTCCCGTTCGATATTTGGAATGGGCCTTGTTTACAGCAAAATGAAAGATTTCGATAAAATGGACGTGGCATTCACCGAAGCATTAGCTGCAGCTCAGGCTGAAGGCGACACCAAAATGGTCGACAAAATCAATCAGTCTGCAAAAAAATTATTACAAACCGAAGGAGCAACTAAACTTCAGACCAAATCATGGAATGAATCGGTTAAATACCTGAACCTGGCTTTGAAATATGACGAAACCAATAAGGACGTTTATTACTATCTGGGCTTAGCCTATAATGGCTTGTCGAAATGGGATGATGCCATTGCTGCAACACAAAAAGGACTCGATTACAGCGCTGCCGAAAATGATGAATTCAAAGCCAAATTTTATTTTGAAATGGGAAACGCCTACAAAGGAAAAGCCATGAATGATAAAGCCTGCGAAGCTTTTAAAAGTGCAACTTTTGGACGATTTGCCGAAAATGCCAACTATGAAATCAAAACGACATTAAAGTGTAAATAGTCGGAAAGTATTGATTATAAAAAAAGCCGGAAAAAATCCGGCTTTTTTTATGCTTGTTTTGCAACTGATTAATAACTATTTCGATCAGAAATATGACCAATCGTGCCATCATTTGATGTACTGCGACAAAACCCTGAGCAATTTAATCCTTGAAATAGGTTTTGGAAGATATTCATCACAACCTGATTCGAATACTTTTTCACGGTCGCCCGACATTGCAAAAGCAGTCTGGGCAATAACCGGCAAAGAGGGACGATTTTCTTTCATGTGTCTCGTTAACTCAAGTCCATCAATGTCCGGCAATTTAATATCCATCAGCACCAGGCTCAAATCCAGGTGATTTTTAAAAAACTGCAAGGCCAGTTGGCCAGTATCGGCCCAAAGTATGGTGGCATTTGTTTTCTGCAGCATTTTCTCAAGCAATTCATAATTGTTTATAACATCTTCAACAATTAATATCTTTTTACCCTGCCAGTTTATCTCTTGCTCGCTATTATCGGACAAGATTTTATTCGCCTGGGGAATTTCCAGTTTATTGCCTGGTGGCAATTTAAACCAAAATGTTGTCCCAAGGCCATATTGCGATTCTATCCAGGCTGTTCCTTTCATCAACGAAACAAGACCATTTGAAATGGCAAGTCCTAGTCCCGAATCCCGGTTCTTTTGCATGTAATATTGTTCAAACTGATTGAAGGACATGATAAAGCTTCCGGGTTTTTCGGCAGGGATGCCAATTCCGGTATCTTTCACAAAAAAAGAAACCGATTCATCATCATTAATTACATAGCCAATTTCGATCGATCCCTGCAGGGTATATTTTATGGCATTATCGATCAAATAACCAAAAATCTGCTTAACCCTGTTCGAATCAGTTTCGATGAAATAACCAGCTGAGGGCAGGTTGGTGATAAGATTCAGATGGTTTTTGTGGTACAAACTCAATAGGTCTCCGGCAAATTTGTTAATGTCGCCAAAAATTGCATTTAAATTCTCAGGTTTGTTTTCAATCAGAATGTGCCCGTTCTGAATTTTCGAAATATCAACAACATCGTTGGCAAGATTAATCAAATGCTGGATATTGATACTGATAATGTTGATGTAATTATTACGGGTATTTTCGTCCAAATCCTTATCAGCAATTAAATTTAAGAAACCCGAAACAGCGTTTAGCGGAGTGCGTATTTTGTGTGAAAGATTAGCAATGAATTTAGATTTGAGCTTATCGTTTTCTATCACTTTTTCGGCATTTTTTTTACTTTGAACAATTGCAAAAGCCACGGCAACAAACGCGGCCATGGAATTTACAAAGTCGATTTCATCCTGGCTCCAATTCCTGGGTTCACCAATCGATTCGATCCAGATGATGCCGGCAATTTCACCCTCATAATTAAAGGAAAAATCAAGTTTGGAAACAATTCCGCTGTTACGAAACAATGAATTATGCATCTTTTTGGTAAACTCATTTGTCGAAACATCGGCAGCAGCTATTTGGGTCGTATTCTTAATAACCTCAAAGTAAACAGGAAAATCATCCACAGCGATTACATCTCCGTTTAAATGCTGATAGCTATTCAAAACATACTGGTCATCGCAAATAATCTTTGTCCTGTTTTCATCAAAAAACCAGATACTAACGCGATCGACATGCAGAAAGTTTGCCGTGCTTTCGGTGATTTCGTGCAAATAGTCGGTGATTTGTGCTTTGTAAAGATTTGGGCTTTTCGATAGTTTGCTTAGTATTTTCAATTTCTGTTTAAAAATCGCATGATTGACTTCCGTTTTTTCGATGTGCTGCTCATGCGCTTTCCTGACATCGAGAATCCTGCTTGCAGCAGTGATTCCTGCAAAAAGCATAACTTCAGAAAATGGCTTAAATAAAAAAGTGTCTGCTCCTTCCTCAATGGCCGCTTCGATAAGATGAAACGGGGTATTTTCATCACAGACAAATATAATGACAGGATTGTTAAGATCAGGCATTTTTTTGATGGTACCACACAAAGTGAGCGCATCCGAAAACTGAGAATCAAACAAGATAATGTCAGGGATATGGTTTTCAATTTCACTAAAAACAGCCTCTCGTGAAGAAGCTATACATGCTCGAAAACCCGATTTATCGAGAAAATCCGTGAATTTGGAGAAATCCCCGGACCCGCTTTCAATGAGTAAAATTTTCAGAACTTCCTTCATTATTGTGCAAGATTTACAATATCAGACTCAAATTTAAACTGAATTTTTTCACGCAATCTGAACCAGAATTCAAAAGTTCCCAACCCTTTTTACATCAATTTTTTGAAAAAAAACCGAAACAAATGTAGTGATAAATAAAGGAAAAAATCAGCAAATTTTTGACAACATCAGAAAAAAAAATAAAAAAGCAAGTGTTTATCAGTTAAAGGCTTATAGTAATTTCCAATCGACTGAAACTGAAGATTCGGTAAATGCTTATCTGGTTATACTGCTAAACCAGGCTCTTTTAAAATGTTAGCGTAAATATTGTTCCTTCGTCTGGTTTCGATCGCACCGAAATATTGCCTTTATGGAGGTGCATGATCTGTCGCGACAAGCTTAAACCGATACCTGAACCGTGTGTTTTGGAGGTAAAAAACGGCATAAAAATTTTATCCATAATATCTGGTTTAATTCCGTAGCCGTTGTCGCGGATTTCGATCTTAATTTTATTGTTCACCTCCGAGGCCACCATCCGGATAATTGGCTTTTCGTTATCTTTTACTGCGTCGATGGCGTTAAGCATGAGGTTGATAATAACCTGGTCAACAAGGTCAGGATCAGCAGTAATCATGAGTTCATCGGGCATAATTTTATAGGAACAGTCGATGTTAAGTTGCTCAATTTTTGGCATGAGCAATTGTTCAGCATTTTCAAAAATCTGCCTGACCTTAAAATACCTGAAGTTGGGTTTTGGGATACGCGTCAGGTTACGGTAGATTTCGACAAAATTCAGCAGGCCCTGACTGCGTTTTTCGATGGTACTTAATGCGCTTTGAACACTTTCGACATCATCATCATCAAGTTCGTTCATTTTTACCAGCTCTTCATGGGTTTCATCAAGCAACATACCGCGAACAGTGCCTGCCAGCGATGAAATTGGTGTTATCGAATTCATGATTTCGTGGGTGAGCACACGGATCAGTTTTTGCCACGATTCGATTTCCTTTTCTTCGAGTTCGTTGTGAATATTCTGGAGCGAAATCAGAGTAAACTCCTCCCCTCTCATCTTAAACTGCGTTGCATTAATCGACAGTTGCAGCAGTTCATCATCAACAAAAACCTTGACCAGCATTTTGCTGCCTGCTTTCATTTTCAAAAGTTGTTCCGGCAGGTCGTCTTTAACTTTTTTGAGGTCGATAATATTTTTGATGTGCTTGATTCTAAATAAATCAGAAACTGCTTTGTTGTACTGATCTACTTTTCCATCCTTTGTGTAGGCTATCATACCAATACTAACATGCTGGATAACAGTAAGCAGGTAATTGAGATGTTCTTCCCGCTCGGAGCGATATTTTTTAAACTCCGAAATCACCTCGTTAAAGGAATTGTTCAATTCTTCAAAACTTTTACCCAGGCCCTGTTCGGTAAATGAGGTCGAAAAATCTGCATGCCGGATACTTTGAAGGAAACCTGTGAGTTTTCGGTTGGTTTGCTCAACATACATGATGAGTGTAAAAATCTGATAAAAAACGAGCAAACACAGAATTACCGCACTTACGGTGTACCTTGTATTGTAAAACAGGTAAACCAGCAGTAAAACCGAGGCAATCAGCAGGATCACACGGATAATAACGTTCAGCCGAAAACTTTTAAAGACCATATTTTTCGATTCTACGGTACAACGAAGCTCTTGTAAGGCCGAGTTCCTTGGCAGCTTTGCTGATGTTTCCGCCGTGTTTATCAATAACTTTGCGGATAAGCAAGCGCTCGGTATCTTCAAGATTATAGTTATCGGGTTCCATGCCTTCAATCTGATCGTCCATTTGCGACAAGAAGAAATCCTGTGGTTGCAGAATATTTGATTCGCTCATGATCACGGCCCGTTCGACCGCATGTTGAAGCTCCCTCACATTACCCGGCCAATGATGTTTTTCGAGTCGTTTCATGGTGGAAGCATTCAGACGCTTGAGAGGCATTTTATATTTTTTGCAATAAATCTGAAGGAAATGATCTACCAAAGGACTGATGTCATCAATTCGTTCGCGCAAAGGCGGAATATTAAGTTCGACCGTGTTGATGCGATAAAGTAAATCCTGGCGGAATTTCCCTTCTTTAACCATCTGATAAAGCGGCATATTGGTGGCACAAATCAACCTGACGTCGATGGGAATCTCTTTATTTGTGCCTAACCTGACCACCTTGCGGCTTTGAAGTACTGATAAAAGCTTCGATTGCAGGCTAAAGGACAAATTCCCGATTTCGTCTAAAAAAATAGTGCCTTTTGAAGCGGCTTCAAAACGGCCGGCACGATCTTCTTTGGCATCAGTGAAAGCACCTTTTTTAAAACCAAATAATTCGCTCTCGAAGAGGCTTTCGCTGATAGCGCCCAGATCGACGCTGATAAAAACCTCATCACGACGTTTGGATGCTTTATGTATGGCACGGGCGATCAACTCTTTACCGGTACCATTCTCACCTAAAATCAAAATATTAGCGTCGGTGACGGCTACTTTTTTCACAGTATTTAAAACCTGCTCCATGGGTTGCGAACCGCCGATCATAATTTCATAACCCTGATCCTGACCTGCAATTAAAACCTTTTGTTTCGATTTTAAATCTTCAAACTCCTGTTTCGAACTGCGCACTTTCAGGTTGACCATGATGGTTGCAAGCAGTTTTTTGTTGTCCCAGGGTTTGAGAATAAAGTTGGTTGCACCTTCTTTAATACCCTGAACTGCTAACTCTATATCGCCATAGCCAGTGATGAAAATTACCACTGCTGCCGGGTCGATTTCAAGAATTTTGTTGAGCCAGTGAAAACCCTCTTTCCCACTGGTAGCATCTCTCGAAAAATTCATATCGAGCAGAATCACATCGTAATTCTCGTTTTTGAGCAAAACCGGAATATTTTCGGGGTCCTTTTCGGTATGGACGATTTTAATGTGTTGTTTTAGAAAGAGTTTTGCTGCCAGTAATACATCCTGATCGTCATCCACTATCAGAATTTTCGCTTCTGCTTTATCCATAGCCGTAATTTTATTTGACTGTTAATATGCTTTTTATAGTTATCTTTTCGATAGCTGCCTGTTTTTTGCTATTTGTTTTAGCGTAATTTCTTAAAATAATTCTGATTGCTTTTTCTTCCGCTCATGGTTTAGCAGCCATTGCTTGCGTTCAAGTCCGCCGGCAAAACCGGTGAGTGAGCCATTTAATCCAATCACCCTGTGACAGGGAATGATGATTGGGATTTTGTTGGTTCCATTTGCCCGGCCAACTGCGCGCATTGCCTTTGGATTTCCCATCTCTCGGGCTAATTCACCGTAGGTTGTTGTTTCGCCAAAAGGAATTTTCAATAACATTTCCCACACCTGTTGCTGGAAATGCGTTCCATCAGGATTCAGAGCGACATCAAAACTTGTGCGTTGATTATTAAAATACTCGCTCAATTGGGTAATTCCCTGTTTTAAATGCTTGTTTGTTATAGGAAAATCTTCAGCACTTTCAGGTTCAGCCGAAAACCAGATCTGCTTAATTCCACTGCTGTTGGCTGATAATTTCAGCCAGCCAACCAGAGAGAAATAATATGCAGTTTCGACGTTCATTACTTCATTTTCTTAACTTAAATGACCTGAAAAAACATGATACCGTAATTTTTGGCTAAGATATAGGATTGTTCGCATGTGTACAAAAAAATGAACGCAATTGAACAAAAAAAAGTGCCGGTTTATCGCTTACAAATCCTTACACCTGTTTTCCAGTGATTTATAAATAGTGGCATAGTATTCGTAAAATCGCGCCCGAAACTGAAATGTTATGGATAGAATTATCGAGAAGAAGAAATGGACTGCTAAAAAATTACTTATTATTGGCTTTGCGGCCTTTTTTGGGATGTTCGTTATTTACCTCTTATTTTTTAGAGACAAACAAAGCCGCCTGTATGTTGATAAATCTCAATTATCGGTTGCTGAGGTCAAACTCGACCGTTTTCAGGAGTTTATTCCGGTTGATGGTGTAGCTTATCCAAAAACCACCATTTACATTGATGCTGTTCAGGGAGGAAGCATCGAAGACGTATTTGTTGAAGATGGCGCCAATCTTCAAAAAGGCGATCCCATCCTAAAACTCGTAAATGCCGACATGGAGCTTCAATACATGGATCAGGAAACCCGGATGTATGATGCGATCAATAATCTTCAAAATTCAAAAGTAAGCCTGGAGCGCAGCAAATTCAGCAGGCAGCTCGAAATCGTAAGCCTTGAATCGCAGATTGACCGCGTAAAGCTCGATTTTACCCGGAAACTGCAACTACACAAAGATGCCCTGATTTCGGATAAGGAATTCGAAGATGCCAAACGCGACTACGATCTTACCATGAAGCAGTTACAGATTTCACTGGAGTTGCAAAGACTCGACTCAATTTCGATGGTTGAACAGTCGCGACAGATTAATAATTCGATTGACCGCATGCACAACAACCTGAATCTTCTTAATAAAAACCTTCAAAACCTGATTATCAAATCACCGGCAACAGGA
>CAJATL010000216.1 GCA_903944895.1 uncultured Bacteroidota bacterium | reverse complement strand
TTATGGATGCCCACCAAGGCCAGATTGAGATTTTCAAAAACCTAAACAAGGGAGCAACGGTAAGATTAACTTTCAAAAAGCAGTGAGAGAATGGAGGAACAAAACCCGAAGGGAACAAGCAGGGTTGGCATACTGAAAAAGCACATGTTTATAGGACGATGTATAGTGCCTTTGGCTGTGAGTACTTATTTAAAAGGCAGCGCATTTAATAAGCTGTGTGCCGGCTTGCCAGGTGTGTGCATCAAATCGCCAAACGACACCATACACGCCAAACATTGAGTATGAAATGACTTCCGGAAATACCGCTGCATCGCTTGCGGCCATGTTTACACCCTCTCGAAAGGCTATCTGCCAGCCGGAATGAAACCCGGAACCGCTTTTGAAGTTATTCAGGAAAAAACGGACATGCCCGATTTGTGGAGAAACCAGGGAATATTTTATGGACAAAGATTAAAGTAAAAAAGGCTTGTCTCTGCTTTTTGCGGCAACCATAAAAACCGGTCAAAATCATATAATGAAAAACCACCAATATCTCCTGCCTGGTCGATTTTTAACCTAAACATGGAGGTTTCATTTTCGCAGGTATCCGATTATTCATTTCGAAGCGGCAATTTTTTCTCAAAGAAAGCGATTTTCAATTAATCCTGGAAACAAAATTCTGGTAAAAGGTTACCCTGTAAAGCAAATCTATTCCAACCATTTTAATAAACTACTTCAAGGGCTTCTTTGCCATCTCAACACTCTTCCACGCCATCAACTGCGCAATAACTCTGTAAAGTTTACAGGAAAAATAATCCCCCGATATCCCCATATCCAGACAAATTACCTAGATTTGTTGCAATTTAACCAAATGAAATTTTTTATTAACAGAAGGCCACAGCAAATTAATCATTTAAAAGAAAAGGTATGCTCTATTTTCGTGAATTTGAATTAAAGGAAAACGACCAGGATAATATCGAAAAAAGAATTAGATCTCTTTCTAAAAGAAGACATAGTTCTTTAGATATTGTTCAATCTGTTAGTTATGATCGGGATGGTAAGCTGTTTTTGGCAGTCGAAACCAGTGAAAATATTACCTTGACCCGATTAAAGTTGCCCATTGAGCGGTTTCTGCCAAAAATAATCGTCAGGTTTAGTAAATCCGACTTCCGCTATTATAAAATAAGGTTGAGCTTATTCTCTTCGATAATATTTGTACTACTTTGGATCCCCGTTTTTTCTGGCATTCAGGGAATCTCACAAAACAAAATACAGGCAAGTGATTTAATTGTTTTCTTTTGTTTGTTAATGGGGTTTGTTTTGTTGGCAATTATCGAAATTGCTTTAACAAAAAGAAAACTAAAAAATTTAGAAAAATAAACAAACACTACCAATCCCTGGCTAACAGAGTGTGAATCATTCCAAAAAATTCAGATTTATGGACTTTACCGAAGCAATGCAAAAACACACTACCGAAAAGTTAATTGAAATAATAACAACTCTTCGTGCCGATTATAATCAGGAAGCAGTGCTGGCTGCCCAAAAAGAATTGGAATCCCGGGATATTAATGTATCCGAAATTATTACCCCGCACATTGTGATTGAAAACACCAGAACAACACAAAAATATTCAAAATCAGGCTTCCCAATTAAGCCAAATCAACAACAATCAAAAAATCTGATTACCCTTATTTGGATTGTATTAATTTTGGATGTAATAGCATTCATTTCGAGCTATTATCAATATACCTTACTGCAAGCTATAGCAAACGGCAACAATTTTCCGATTGAAACCTTAACAGCAAATGATACAAGAGAGCGGTTCATTAGCCTTGCTTATCTGGCCGCATTCATTATTTCTGCAATAACATTCGTCGAATGGTTTCGGCGAGCCTACTACAATCTTCACCAGAAGGTGTCTCATTTATCACATAGCGAAGGTTGGGCAGCCGGAAGTTGGTTTGTTCCAATAATAAATGTTTACAGACCATACCAGATAATGAAAGAACTCTATAAGGAAACAAAAGAATACTTAACACAAAAAGGCATTGAGATTTCCGAATCCCTCTCGACAAAATATTTGGGGTTGTGGTGGACTCTTTGGCTTACAAATGCTGTTATTGGGAATGTTTTGTTCCGTTTTTCGATGAAAGCAAAAACAGTCGACGAAATAACATCAGTCACCATCGGCGATATGATTTCACATATTATCGCTATCGCACTTGCATTTATCACACTTAAAGTAATAAGTGATTACGCCAAAATTGAACCATTACTTGATGAAAAACAATTGTGAAATTAAATCCGACGGAATTTGTGTTTTCATAAATTCACAAGTTAAAGCAGCTACCATTGGCAAAATCGTCCTGATACTGATAAACCTCATCCTTTGGCCTTTCTATTTATATCTAACGGTTGTTGTTTCGGTTGATAACGAAAAAGGAATGTTTCTGCCTTTATTTGGAATTCTGCTTTTTTTAATCTTCGTACTTGGCAGATACACTATCTGGAACTTTTGGGGAGAAGAACACGTTCGCATAAACACCAAATCCATAAACTATAATCGGTCATACGGAATATTCAGTACCAACGAAACAAAGATAAACATTCATCGGCTTCATTGGGTTTATGAAAAAATCCGGTATTTTGATGATGGCGAATATGGGAGGATTCATTTTTTTGATTACGGTGAGGATAACGATCCAAAAGCAATTTTCGAAACAACCATACTAATACGAAAAACCGATGCCGAAGCCATTTCCAATGAGATCAAAATCATTTATCATAACGAATACTTTGAAGAAACCCGTCTGCCGCCTATCACTTTAAACTGATAAGTTCCAATGCCATATCATTTTTCGCAACAATGAACAAAAAGCCGTTACAACTTCCCGACTGATAAGAGTTATGTTTGTATGAAAAATGAGAACGATCTAAAAATGCACCGAAAATTAAAGTAATGTTACTAAAGCTCTACATATCACGCATATCAGTTACCGTGCTTTAGCCCAAAATCAACAATTTTAGACCGGACACAACCATACCATGAAAAACCACCAAAATTTCATAGGCACCCGATTACATTTTCATAGGCAGCGGGTTGTTTATCTTATCACTGAACCAAAAACAATTAAAAAGAATACCCACATCCAGGAAGCTCAATCCAACTTTGTTTTATCCTCAATTCCCACTCATTCTTCTCAATAAAAATATTTCCGAATCTTAAACTTCTATTTCTATCTTTGAACCCCCGGTTTGGGGGATGGTGGACAAAACGCTAAATGTTAGCAGCCATTTCAGAAAATCACAACGTTAATTTTAGACATTAAAAAGAAATTTTAGAATATGAAAACCGAGAATTTGACAGAATTGAGTGAACAAGAACTTTTACAGAAAATAAAAACAATCAAAAACAATAAAATAATTGATGCTACAATTATTGGATTTACTATTGGAATTGCCGTTTACAGCGCAGTAAAAAATGGTTTGGGATTTTTTACTTTCTTTCCTTTAATATTGGCGTACGTAATCGTAAGAAATTCGACAAATAATAAAATTCTAGAAAAAGAAATACAAAAAGAACTAAAATCCAGAAACTTAAAGTAATCAATCGAGGCGAACAAAATGCGAATATGAAATAAATAGTAAAGAAGCTTTTGCTGATAAATAAGGCTTCATGTAGTCGGCACGACCTAGCATTAAGCCTTGATTGAGCATGGAAAAACACTGACTGAAATGCCGCTGCATCGCTTTCAGCCAAAAAACACAAAAGCCCTTCTATCTCCGGATAAAAGGGCTTTTCGTTTTTTCAGGGAAAACTATTTTACTTCCGCAGTTTCGCTGCTTTTTGGGGTGGAAGCGAGTGTTATCTGATATTTCCATTCCAGCGCTTTATCCTTCTGATGAAGCTCTCATTATGCCATTTTCCTTACCTTTGCCGGGAAACGATGGATAAAACGTTTAACGATAGGGGCATTTGGAAATAAAATTCTGGCAAATAATTATGGGAATATTTGATAAACTATTCAAAAAAAAACAGAACAACGGACAGAAAAGTGAGCCCAAACCGGGACTCCATACTCCAGATTTTGATAAATACGATGATTTTGGACAGATTGTCTTACTCTTTGACTTTGTGCTGTATTCTGATCTTGTTTTAGCAAAAAAAGCCGCTGAAACTATCCACAGGTTGTTCGGAACAATTTGTCTTTTTAAAAGCAATCAACTCTATCGTACATTTAGAAATTTAAAAATTGATCAGGCAGCTATTCAAAGATTTAACCGCTTTGATTTTGAAACAAAAGTAACGCTCTTATGTATTGCTTCAATGAATGGCAATGGCTATTCAAGAGAGGCGGCACTCATAAAACTCGGTAAAATAAAAACACAAAGAGTTATTCCGTTTATTTTGTTCCGTCTTGCTGATTGGGTTATTCCAATACGAAATAAAGCTGAGGCAATTGTTAAAAGCCTGATTGCCGAAGAAAACATACTCTACTTTATCCAGAATCATAAATTAATAAATTGGCTGATTCAGGTCGAAAGAGCTGACTTGACGGGTTTATTTAACGAAATTGCCAACTTGATTACATCCTCACCTTTAAAACCAGATGATTTTGCAAAACTCACAGATGGTGAAAGGTTCTTTTATTATTTATCATTTGCAAAGCAGGGGAAACTGAATTATGAGTTGGTTTATCAAATGTTAAATGATAAATATTACCTGATAAGGATAATCGTTGTAAATAATCTTGATAAGGTACCGGATAATAGTGATATTCTTAAAAAATTACTCACCGACAAATCTCAAAAAGTACGGCAAAGTACATTAAATCAAATTTACAATCAAAACTTTGAGGCTAATGAGGAATTGTTAATCGGACTAATCTTCGATACATCTTCAACTGTAAGATACGTTTCACGAAAGTTGTTGGATAAAATTGCAAAACATGATTTCCAATCGCTTTATAAAGCTAAGCTTAAAGAAAACAGTCAATTAATTGGTTCAATTTTAGGATTAGCTGAAACGGGTGACAAATCAGATATTGAAGTTATCAGGCCATTTTTAGTGTCCGAAAAGGCTAAAGTAAAATCTGCAGCCCTATCAGGTATCTACAAACTTGATAACGAATTGGCAACAGAAATTGCATATCAGATAATTGATTCTAATAATCAGGAAAGTACAAAAATGGTCGCCGAACAAATCTTATCAAAACAAGGTATTGATTATGATATGCTTCGCAAAATTTACGATATAACCGACATTGCGGGTAAGAAAGTAATATTAAGATTGTTCAGCAAGTTTGGTGGCTGGTCGGTTGCAGGTGATTTTTTAAAAACTATAACCGATAAGGATGAAGCTTTAAGCCCATTGGCTAAGAAATTCCTGGAACAATGGGGTTTCTATTCATTAAATCTGGCAACAAAACAGAAAACAGCGGATAAAGAATACGTTTTGGTTTGGTACTATAAAGCGAAAGGAATGGGTTTACAAGTGCCGGAGAATATTCCTTCTATTTTCGGAGAGAAATGAATGATGAGAAAAACCAACCTCAACAAATTGGTCATAAACTTAACCACCTGACTTTACCCACGCAGAGCGGACTGCCAGACTTCGGCGTGAGCTCAATCGAACGCTGGTGTATCGCTCACAACATTGGACAATTTGCAAACGTCCGGAAATAATTGAAATCATACTTCAATTAATTCTTTCTATACCGAAAGTTACCGGAATAATTTTTAGCAAAACTTCTCTATCTCAATAAGCCGTAACGATGGAACTGGTTTGTGGTTTAATGTTGAATTACAAATTAAATCCCGATCCCGATAGCTATTTGGATCGGGATCGGGACTCAAAGCGACATTATAAATGCCGCTTAGCTGGGGTTAGTCCAGCTTTTTGCGGCAACCTCAAAAACCGGTTAAAATCATAAAACGAATTTCCAGCAAAATTTCCTAAGCACCCGATTATATTTTCCTAAGCTGGAAAATAAGTGCCGGTTTCGGAGAAGATTATTACGCTTTTGCGGGAATATTATGTTGCTTACCGGCCAACGAATTGGCTGCTTGAAGGGCAGCTAAAAGGTGAGCTGTACAGTGAAAAAAACCTGAAAAGCGTTTTGAAGCAAGCAGTAGCAAAGACTGGAATGAATAAGCCAGTTACGTTACATTGGCTTCTACATTCTTATGCCACACATCTGTTGGAAGCTGTTACCGATTTAAGAGACATTCAGGAATTACTTGTGCATAAATGTTTGAAGACTTCAGTCCCGAAAGCTTGCGGGATACACACTTGTAACCGACAAAAGTTTACAAAAAAAATAAAATCGCCATTCGATGATTTGTAATAATTACTATTTTTGACATCAAATGAAAAGGATAAATCTGATAGAAATCATACATAGCCAGCCAAATTTGGTGGATACCTCTGAAAAAATCAGGGGTATAGGGTTATTCGTTTTCTTTATGAAGGTTAGTTCTAAAAACATTGTAATTGCAATTTGGGTTATTGGACTTCTCGCTTCTTGCAATACATTAGAGAAAGCTTCCCTTCATGGTTTAAACAGTGGATATTATAAATTGAACTCTGAAAATAAAAATACCCGGGATGTTTATCTGGATGTTACAAATGAACAGATAGATGTTTATCATCACATAAAACGACAACCCGAAAAAAAACAGTTTTTGACTATCCCTTTAAATACAACCGACAGTATCATATTTGACCCGATGGTTTTAAAGAAGCAAAGTCTTGATATTGATATCACTGCAATTCTTTTAAAATACCATCCCTCTGTTTACGGATTACCTGCACAGTTGACTACAGACTTCAACATGGCTTTATATGTCGGTTGGAGGCATGACAACTATCAAATAGTGAGCAAAAAGAATCCTTTGGGCATGAGTTATCATAAAATTAGTAACCGGGGATACGATTTTGGGGTTTTTGCAGGTCCAGGCGCCACACTAATCAGTCCCTTTACCACCCAGAATAAGAGGGCCGATGAATATTCCGGAATGATAATTCAGACTGGAATTGCTGGTTTTATAGAATCAAACGTAGCTAGTTTTGGATTAGCTGTCGGATACGATTATCTGCTGAATTCTGACCGAAAGATATGGATATATCATAATAAACCCTGGATAGGATTTATCGTGGGTATTGCATTAAACTAAATAAGATTTTCCAATAAAATGATCCGGAAGATTTTTAATAGCGAATGAATAGAACTGGCCATATCAGCTAAAAATGAGTATGTCTGCAGGAAATGCCGCTGCAACAGATGCAACCAAAAAATACAAAAGCCCTTTCATCCAGAGATAAAAGGGCTTTTTAATGTCTTTTCAGGAGACACTATTTTGCTTCCGCTGTTTCGCTGCTTTTTGGTGTGGCAACGAGTTTTATCCCAATTCCCATTTCATCGTTGATGAATTTATCTTTGAGGTCATCAAAGAATTTGCGTGAGCCATATTTTACTGCCCATTCGCTGCGGTCGATAAAAAACTGGTTGGTCCGTGCTTCAAATTTGTCATCGGTTGCTACAACCATCGCATTAAACGTAATGCTTTTGGTGGTTGCTTTTAAGGTCAAATTTCCGGTAATGGTGTGTGTTGGCACAACTTCACCTTTGGTTTTTTCCTGTTCAATTTGTGCGTTGTCGACCGGTTTAACATCAGTGATTACAAATTTTGCTGTGGGGTAAGTCTCCACTTCAAAAAAATCTGCCGATTTAAGGTGGCCAACAAGTTTTGCGTTGTATTCGGCATCTTCGAGGTCGAGATCAATAATCGAATTCATATCGATCACAAATTCGCCGCCAACAAGGTTTCCATTCTTCATCATCAGTTCGCCCGAACTTAAACCGATGGTTCCATGATGTTTTCCGGTAGGTTTGTAACCTTCCCAGTCCAAAAGGCTGGCATCGGCTGTAACCTGGTAAACTTTGTCGTAGGCTGAGTTTTCGACACTTTTAGCCTCGGTTGATTCTGTTTTTACACCACCTGAGCCGCAGGCTGCAAAAGTTGATGTGATTAAAATTGCTCCAAAAAAATTAATGTACTTCTTCATGATTTTATTCCTGTTAAATATTTATGCATAAACCTTAAACAGAAATGAATTGTTCATTCAAAAAATCCAAAAAAATCTTAAAACCATTATTATTCATCAAAACATCCCATCAATCAATCCATCATCAGCCAGATTTGGCAGGTTGACTTTTAACCGTGGCTCATGCCGCATGGCGCGCTTGATGGCAAAAACTGCGCCTTCGTTGCGTGCCGACTTTGGAACAAAAAGCCAGGAAAATTCCCTAAGCACTGGATTTTTTTTCCTAAGCAGGAAATTATAATTTCCTAAGCATCCGATTACATTTTCCTAAGCAGGGAATTTTTTTTCCTAGGCAGTGGATTGCTTATCTTATCACTGAAATAAAATCCATTCAAAAAAACAGCCAATAAACAAGTGGCTCAGTCCAACTTCGTTTTATCCATCATCACCCCTCATTTTTCTTTCCAAAATTATTTCCGGTTCTCAAACTTCTTTTTCTATCTTTGAACTCTCGGTTTGGGGGGACGAGGGATAAAACGCTAAACATTATGCCTAATCAAAATAACGACATAGAGAATTGATTAACTAATAGATAAAAATGAATTCAGATAAAATTGACAAAGTAAGTGATAATCTGTTTTCTCAAGCAATTGATTTGATTGAAACAGCAAAAAGAAATATTGTTAAAAATGTGAATAACAATATTGTTCATACTTATTTTGGCATTGGAAAGATGATTGTAGTAGAAGAACAAAATGGTGAACTGAGAGCTGAATATGGAAAGCAATTAATCAAAAATTTATCAGTAAAATTGCTAAACAGATATAAAACAGGATATTCTCAGCGGAATATCGAACAAATGCGACAATTTTATATTGCTTTTACAATTCCGCAGACAGTGTCTGCGGAATTGTCAGAAGACAATAAAATTATGAAAAACATTGAATTCCAACTAAGTTGAACTAAACCGCCCCCTACCAGAGGCGGTAATTTGAAACTCATTTTATGATAAGTGAAACTATATTTTCAAACAGGTTACATAAAAGAAAAAGTAATCTTTATGATCTGATTACCACGTAAAATAGAATACTCATAGCCAGGCGGCTCAGTCCAACTTCGTTTTATCCATCATCCCCCCTCATTTTTCTTTCAAATATTATTTTCAAATTCCAAACTTCTTTTTCTATCTTTGAATCCCCGGTTTGGGGGGACGATGGATAAAACGCTAAACGTTATGCCCAATGCTATTGTGACTGCGCTAACATCGACATCTGACAAAAAACAAACTTAATAACAAGCTGATCGAGATTTAAATTGTATCTTCGCATTATGGATTTAAAAGAGAAAAACAAATATAAAATAGAGTTCAAAAAGGCATTAGACACCTTTACTGAAAAACTCGAAAAATACGTTTCTACAGAAAACGGATATTGGTCTGTTAAAGGATTTATTGACGTTTATAGGAATATTTACACTATTTCTTCAGACACTAAAATTGTATCTAAAATTCTCGAAATTCATATTTTCCCTCAAATTTTACAGTTTGCGGAAGAGAACGAATACAACATAATTCTAACAGAGCATCAAAACTACTATCCCGACCTTACTTTTATCCATAAGAAAAATCAAGATGTAAAATTTGCTGTTGACCTAAAAACAACTTACAGGAAGAAAAGCGGTGTTTCAAGTTTTACTTTGGGAAGTCACGGAAGTTATTTCAAAGAAAGGGACAAAAAGAAAAATATTCAGTTCCCCTACAATCAATATTTAGCACATTTTTGTTTGGGTATAATTTATACAAGAACGGATTTGGCAGATGATGCTTCGGAAACAGAAATATATCAAGTTCAAGAACTTCAAGAAGAATACGAAACACCTAACCAAAAAGTAGGACAAAGAGAAGTAACAACCGTTAAGAATTTAAAATCAATTACTTCTGTGATTAAAGATTTTGACTTTTTTGTAGCAGAGAAATGGAAAATTGCTAGTGACAAACAAGGTTCGGGGAATACTGCAAATATCGGTGCTACACTTAGCATTGGCGATTTAAGAAATGAAAATGGAATTTTCAGCGAATTAGGTGAAGAATGGTTTGATGAATATTGGATAAATCACGGTTCTGCAACAATGGTGAAAGATGGAAAGCCAACAAAAATTACCACTCTTAAAGACTTTTTAGAATTTAAAGGCAGAACAGATTTATGGGATATGATAGTAAAACGTTCAACTTTAAAAAAGGATGCAGAATGAAAGTAATTGTTCCACCCATAAAAAGTCAAGGCATAAAAACCAAGCTTGTTCCTTGGATTATGGAACTTGCACCAAAGGTTCAAGGTAAATGGATAGAGCCTTTTCTTGGAACTGGTGTAGTTGCGTTTAATTCAGGTTATAAAAAAGCCATTTTAAACGATACCAATCCTCATATCATCAATTTTTATAAAGGTATTCAGGGGAAAAAAATTACTGCACCTTTGATGAAACATTATCTTGAACAAGAAGGAGCAATTTTAAGTGAAGCCGACAATAATGGCTATGAACATTATTTAAAAGTTCGTTCACGTTTTAATGCTGGAGAATTTTCACCTTACGATTTTATTTTCCTTTCAAGAGCAGGTTTTAATGGAATGATGAGATTTAATAACAAAGGTCATTGGAATATTCCATTCTGTAAAAAGCCAGACCGTTTTGCACAAGCATACGTGACAAAAATCACAAATCAAGTGGCAACGGTTTCTCAAATCATTCAAAAAGAACCTGACTGGACTTTTCACAACAAATCATTTGCTGACATAATACCATTAGCAACTGAAAACGATATTATTTATTGCGACCCACCTTATTACGGCAGACACGTAGACTATTTTAACGGTTGGACAGAACAAGATGAAGAACTTCTTTTCAATTTGTTAAGTGAAACAAAAGCAAATTTTATTCTTTCAACGTGGCACCATAATGATTGGCGACAAAATGAAATGATTGAAAAGTTTTGGAGTAAATTTAATGTAGTTACAAAAGACCATTTTTATCATAATGGCGGTAGTATTGAAAATAGACGGACAGTTGTTGAAGCATTAGTCTGCAACTTTAATACAGACCACTTTGACCAACACAATCACGGTCAGAAAGAAAAATCAAAAATAGAACAATTAGAAATTGACTGGACGACTTGAAAGAAGAAGCACTGTGCATAACAAATATGACTTAAACGCAGCCTCCAGCCATCACTCAGCAAATTAGCCTGAGCAATAGAGCCAGCTGCGATTTGCTTTTTCATCCTACTCAAAACACCCCTTCAATCAACCCATCATCAGCAAAATTCGGAATAGTTACTTTTAACAGTGGTTCCTGCTGCATGGCGCGTTTGATAGCAAAAACTGCTCCTTCGTTGCGTGCCCAGTTGCGGCGCGAAATGCCGTTGTTTACGTCCCAGTGAAGCATCATTTTTAATCTTCGACCAGCTTCTTCCGTCCCATCGAGCAACATGCCAAAGCCACCATTGATAACTTCGCCCCAGCCCACGCCGCCGCCATTATGTATCGAAACCCAGGTAGCGCCGCGGAACGAATCACCGATAACATTCTGGATGGCCATGTCGGCAGTAAACTGCGAGCCATCGTAAATATTGGAAGTTTCGCGGTAAGGCGAATCGGTGCCCGAAACATCGTGATGGTCTCGACCCAGTACAATTGGCGCCGAAATCTTACCTTCTTTAATGGCCTGATTAAATGCATCGGCAATTTTAATGCGGCCTTCGGCATCGGCATAAAGGATGCGTGCCTGCGAACCAACCACCAGTTTATTGGCTTTGGCACCACGAATCCATTGAATGTTGTCCTTCATTTGCTGCGTAATTTCGGCTGGAGCCGATGCAGCGATTTTTTCCAAAACTTCCATGGCAATCTGATCAGAAGCATCGAGGTCTTCAGGTTTACAGGAAGTACAAACCCATCTGAAAGGCCCGAATCCATAATCGAAACACATCGGCCCCATGATGTCCTGAACGTAGGAAGAATATTTAAAATCACCGTTTTCTTTCATGATGTCCGCCCCTGCCCGGCTTGCCTCCAACAGGAAAGCATTTCCATAATCGAAAAAATACATGCCTTTGGCCGTAAGTTTATTGATGGCTTCAACCTGCCGGCGAAGGGAAGTTTTTACTTTTTCTTTGAATTTTTCAGGTTCGGAGGCCATCATTTTATTGGCTTCTTCAAAACTTAAACCGGCAGGATAATAACCGCCAGCCCAGGGATTGTGCAGCGATGTCTGGTCGGAACCCAGCTCGACAAAAATATTTTGTTCGACCAGTTTTTCCCACAAATCCACGATATTTCCAACAAAAGCCAGCGAAGCAGCTTCTTTTCCAACTTTAGCTTCCCGAATCCTGCTAATCAATTTATCAAGGTCATAAAACAGTTCGTCAACCCAACCCTGTGAATGACGTTTTACAGCAGCTTTTTCGTTAACCTCGGCAATAACGCCGATTGCCCCGGCAATAATAGCAGCTTTTGCCTGTGCGCCCGACATTCCACCTAACCCCGAGGTTACAAATAATTTCCCGTCCAGGCCTTCACCGGAATTAACTGAAATTTTCCGGCCAGCATTTAAAACCGTTATTGTCGTTCCGTGAACAATCCCTTGCGGCCCGATGTACATGTACGAACCGGCCGTCATCTGCCCGTATTGCGAAACGCCAAGTGCATTAAACCGCTCCCAGTCGTCGGGTTTTGAATAGTTTGGGATAACCATGCCGTTGGTTACAATCACCCGTGGCGCTTCAGGATGCGAAGGGAAAAGCCCCATCGGGTGTCCAGAATAAATGGCCAGCGTTTGTTCGTTGGTCATTTCGGACAAATATTTCATGGTGAGCAGGTATTGCGCCCAGTTTTGAAAAACCGCACCATTGCCGCCGTAAGTAATCAATTCGTGGGGATGTTGCGCAACAGCCGGGTCGAGGTTATTCTGGATCATCAGCATAATAGCCGCTGCCTGTAGCGATTGATGCGGATATTCGTTGATATTCCGGGCATACATCCGGTAATCGGGCATAAACCGATACATGTAAATCCTTCCAAAAGTTTCGAGTTCGGCAGCAAATTCCGATGCCAAGGTTTGATGATGTTTCGGATCGAAATACCGCAAAGCATTGCGCAGCGCCAGTTGTTTCTCGTTTTTTGATAAGATATCTTTCCTTTTCGGAGCATGAGAAACATTTTCATCCCTTGTTTTAGGCTCGGGAAGAATTTCGGGAATGCCTTGTAAAATGGATGTTTGAAAGCTATTTAGTTGCATGATTCAGAAATTTTTGTTTACCGCAAAATTACAAATTACAATCAATCCTGACAGGTCAAAATGAGGAGGAATTGAATTTTCAGGAATTGATATCTGAAAAAAGAGCGGTCGTCGAAAAGCATCAGTTTTGGTGCAGGTAAAAGAAGGAGGATTTTTCATTTTTCCAAAAAAATGGTCTTTTCACGCACTCGCCTTAGTCGTTGACCATTTGCCTTACTCCTTGCTCCTTGCTCCTAGCTCTTATTTACAGATGAGTTACGCCTTACGCCTTACGCCTTACGCCTTATGACTTACGACTTACGCTTCACTCCTCTCTCCTCTCTCCTCTCTCCTAACTCCTAACTCCTAACTCCTAACTATTAACTCCTAACTTCTTATCCCTCACTTTTAACTTCTTACGCCTTATTACAATTTAGATTCTCTATAAATTTTGTTAATAACTCAATTTATAATCCTTTCTAAAAAAAATATTACAAACTTTGCAGCCTTATTAACTTAAAAAAGCAATTAAAATGGCATACAAAATTTCAGATGATTGTACCGCATGTGGTACCTGCATAGATGAATGTCCTGTTGAAGCTATCTCTGAGGGCGATATCTACAAAATTGATCCGGATGTTTGTACCGATTGTGGCGCTTGCGCAGATGTTTGTCCTGTAGAAGCAATTCATCCCGAATAATTTTCGGAAAGGATAAGCGAAGAAAATTAAAGTTTTCTCAAAAAAAGGCCTGGTAAGTTTACCGGGCTTTTTTTATTACTTTTAACCGATAAAATGAAATGCTTTAATCTAAAAAAATGACGATGAAAAACCACAAACCGACAATCAACAAATTCTGTTTCTTAGGGAAGTCTGCAAAACAGCTTATGATGGCTGCAGTACTAATGTTTTTAATAAACCAGGCCCTTTTCGCCCAGTCGCCTCCGGCCTTCAGCTACCAGGCGGTTATCCGTGATAATGCAGGCGAATTTTTAGCCAACCAGACTGTTGGTATCCGGATAAGCATTCATACGACCAATGCTTCCGGAACCATTGTTTACCAGGAAACCCACCAGGTTACATCCAACCTTGGAGGATTGATAAATCTATCGATAGGTTCAGGTTCTCCAATAATAGGCGTGTTTTCGACCATTTCATGGAGTAGCGGGCTTATGTTTCTGCAGGTTGAGGCCGATAAAACAGGAGGCACCAATTACATAACTTTGGGGACCACCCAGTTGGTCAGCGTGCCGTATGCCTTGTATGCACCGCCGGATGCTGACTGGATCGTTTCTGGCACAAAAATGTATTCAGGGGTTACCGGTAATGTGGGTATTGGCTATACAAATCCTTCATACAAATTACATGTCGAAGGCTCGGATGCCAACCCGATTCTAAACGTTAAAAACAACGGAGGAGGAAGAGGAATACGGGTTTTTACGCAGAGTTCGTGTGCACTGTGGGTCGAAAATTCAGGAAACCATGGATTAAGGGTACAACACGCTGTCGGAAATGGGGTTTATATTATGGCAGTTCACGGTAACGGAATTCATGTTGACCAGGCGGATGGCTGGGCCGGGTATTTTAATGGGACGGGGTATTTTAGCGGAAATGTTGGGATTGGCAATTTAACTCCGGGTGCCAAATTACACGTCAATGGAAATATCATCGCCAACGATCCGGTTGATCCAACCCACGTTGCCACCAAACAATATGTCGATCAGAAGTTAAAGGACTATGCTGATAAAATTCAGGAACTCGAAAAATCGGTTCAGAAACTGATCGAAATCAATGAAACCCAAAAACAACGAATCAAAAAGCTGGAAGATTCTTTATAATACTAAAAAAGCCCGGCCAAAACGACCGGGCTTTTTTTGATGAATTATCGGTTAAATTACTGACTAATTCTCATTTTATAGAACGAACGCCATACAAAAATCAGGGCAACAATCAGGAAGAAAGCTCCGATGTAATGCGCCACTGGCCTGAAGTTTTCAGCCAAAGCGATTTCCATTGCAAGCAGTCCAAACAAGGTTGTAAATTTAATGATCGGATTTAAAGCTACCGATGAAGTATCTTTAAACGGATCGCCAACGGTGTCGCCTACAACAGAAGCTGCGTGCAGTTCGGTGCCTTTCTCCTTCATATCCACTTCAATCACTTTTTTGGCATTATCCCATGATCCGCCGGCATTAGCCATAAAAATCGCCTGAAACAGGCCAAAGAAGGCTATCGAGATGAGATAACTCACAAACATCGATACAGGAAGTGCATGGCTCAATGCCTCCGCTCCCGTCATACCTTTTACAAGTCCGGTTGGAGAAGATAAAAATGCAAAAGCCAGCGCAAATGAGAAAATGGCAATGAAGATATTCCACATTCCTTTTTGAGCGTAAACGGTACAAATCTGAACCACCTGCCTTGATTTCTCAACATCTGCTTTTTTGGGAGCATTCGGGTCGAGATTGATATTTTTCTTGATAAACTCGACGGCACGGGCTGCACCAGTCGAAACAGCCTGAATTGATGCACCAGTAAACCAGTAAATAACAGCTCCACCCAATAAGAATCCGAGAATCGAATATGGGTTGAGCAGGTTAAGGATTTCTTCAGGTTTTACGCCAAGTGTTTTATTGATAACCAAAATCAGTGAGAAGATCATGGTTGTGGCACCAACAACGGCTGTTCCGATTAAAACCGGTTTTGCAGTGGCTTTAAAAGTATTTCCTGCGCCATCGTTAGCTTCAAGATAGTATTTTGATTTTTCAAAATCCGGTGTAAAGCCAAAATCTCTTTTAATTTCAGCGGTTACTTCTTTTTGATTTTCCTCAATCAGCGAAAGCTCATAAATGGATTGCGCGTTGTCGGTGACCGGGCCATAGCTATCAACCGCAATGGTAACCGGTCCCATGCCCAGCATACCAAAGGCAACGAGGCCAAAGGCAAAGATGGATGGGTAAATCATGAAGTTATCCAGCCCAAAAGTACTTGCAAAATAAGCAATAAACATGAGCAGGAAGAAGACCATGCCCATCCAGAAAGCGCTGAAATTACCGGCAACAAGACCTGATAAAATATTTAGCGAAGCACCGCCCTTTTTGGAGGCTTCAACAACCTCGTTAACGTGGGTCGATTTAGGGCTGGTGAAAATTTTTGTAAACTCTGGAATTAACGCAGCACCCAGAGTTCCGACGCTGATAATTACCGATAGGGTAAACCACAAATTATGTGGCATATCATAAATGGTAAGGTAGCTGATGGCAAAAGTTACAAAAATCGATAATATCGAAGTAATCCAAACCAGTGAGGTTAATGGTTTTTCAAAATCAATATCATCAGCTTTGCTGTATTTTGCTGTTGTAATTGCTCCATTAATCCAGTATGAAACGATGGAAGTAACGATCATCATAATACGCATCAGGAATATCCAGGATAGCAATTTGACTTGAAGAATGCCAGTTAAGGATTTTAATGAACTTTCATTTGTAAGATCAAAATTAGTCAATCCTACAGTTGCTGCAAGGCTTCTCACAAAGTCTGGATTAAAATCCGCTATATTTTTAAGGCTATAACCTACTGCAAGCAGGATAAACGAAATCAAAGCTACGCCGGTTACACCATAGGTTTCGAAACCATCGGCTGTCGGACCAACGCTGTCGCCGGCATTGTCGCCAACACAATCGGCAATGGTTCCGGGGTTACGTGGATCATCTTCACCGATTTTGAAAATCACTTTCATCAAATCCGAACCAATGTCGGCGATTTTGGTAAAAATACCACCTGCGATTCTCAAAGCAGAGGCTCCAAGCGATTCACCAATGGCAAAGCCAATAAAACTGGCACCAGCATATTCGCCGGGGACAAATAAAAGGATGATCAACATCATGATCAGTTCAAGCGAAATCAACACAACGCCGATGCTCATACCGGCCATCAATGGAATGTTGAGGAGTTTAATAGGTTTTCTTTCCAACGAAGCAAAAGCCATCCTTGAATTTGCAAGGGTGTTCATCCTGATTCCAAACCAGGCTACGCTGTACGAACCTAAAATTCCCACAACTGTCCAGCCCAGAATCATCGCAACTCCGCCAAATCCGAAATGTGCATCCGAAAGCCAGCCAAAATAAAAAGCTACGGCTGATCCGATAAACAGAAACAAAATGGCTAAAAATTTCCCCTGCTGTATCAAGTACGTTTTGCCGGTTTCATAAATTACATGCGCAACATCGAGCATCGATTTGTGCGCTCTGATTTTTTTTACCTGCATAAACTGATACAAACCGAACATAAATCCGGCAAAGGTGATCAGAAACCCCCAATAGAGGATCGATTGTTCTTTTATTCCTTCCGGAATAATCAGATCGGCTTCACTGGCAGATGCTAAAACAGGCATCATCGCCAGCGAGAAAAGTGTAAGTAATTTTCTCATAAATTAGAATTTTGATTTGATGTGATTATCTTTAAACGTCGCAAATATAGAATTTTTTGACTATGATTAAAAAATTAAAGCGTGATCGTTAAGATTTTAATTGAAATCTGAAAGAACTCATCAAAACTATCAGGCAAAATCATTTGATCGGAGACTATTTTCTGCTGTTGGCAGTATTTTTAAAGGGTTCACCTTTTCAGCACGTTTAAAGGTTTCACCTTTTAGAAAGGAGAAACCTTTTTGCGCACAGGATAAAGGCGAAACAAAAGCTTTACGCTCAGCTATTTCTTTTTTTTCGCGTGCTATCAAAAAAATCAGAACTTTGAATCGTTAAAAAAACCAATAATAATTTGTTTTAAGATAGCATTTTTGATGATGGTAAAACGATTGATTTTATTATGTTTTCTGGCATTTTCGGTATTAATCGCCGAAAAACCACTGTTTGCGCAAACGATTGGAGAAACCAGATTTACCTGCATTGTGCTGGGCGCTGGCGGAGGAATTGAGGATGATAACCTTTCCTGTT
>CAJATL010000215.1 GCA_903944895.1 uncultured Bacteroidota bacterium | reverse complement strand
GGGCAGCAACGTCGTTCTGCACGTAATCTGCACCGAATCGCACATTCCGGTAACCTGGTTTGTGATGGATGAAATAAATTTTGTTTGCCGCAAAATGTTGCCCGACCACCTGGGAACAGCCATGGATTTCAACGCACAGCCAAACCACACGGTAACGCTTCCGCTGAATTACGGCACATGGGATATCGAAAACTGCCAGGCAGTGGCCTTCCTTCAGGATAACACCACCAAAGAAATCCTCCAGGCCACCCGCGTTGACCTCGGATTATTTGTTGGCATCCAGAATCCGGAAGTAGCAGCCAATCTTTCGATTTATCCAAACCCGGCCACCAACCAGGTGAACATCGCCACTTCGGGCACGTTCACCCAGGTTCGCATCATGAACAGCGCAGGTCAGCTCGTCTTCAACCAAAATGTTGACGGACAAATGTTACAGATCAACAGCGAATCCTTCACCACAGGTGTTTATTTCATCGAAATCCACACCACCGAAGGCATGACTACGCAAAAACTTGTGATCAGGTAATATCATCTTTGATGTTTCAAAAAAAGGGAGGCCGGTTTGGCTTCCCTTTTTTGTTAAAGTTTGGTTAAAGTTGCCTTACCGCTTGCAATCGGGACTTCAGTTTTTTTATCTTAGCCACATTAAATAATTGAAAGGTACGTTTATGAAAATTTTTAAAGTCATTGCCTGGATAGTTGGTGGAATTATCATCATTTTCGTTGGGATTATCGCTTATGTAAAATTTTTCCTCCCCAATATTCCTGTTAAAGAATTAAGTGTCGAAGTCACGCCGCAACGTGTCGAAAGAGGTGCATATCTTGCCAACCATGTAATGGTGTGCATGGATTGTCATTCTACGAGGGACTGGAGCAAATATTCAGGTCCTCTTGAACCAGGTACTTTGGGAAAGGGTGGGGAAACATTCGATCAGAAAATGGGCTTACCCGGTAAATTTATTTCTCCAAACATTACACCGTATAAATTGAAGAATTGGACCGATGGTGAAATTTACCGTGCCATAACTTCCGGGGTAAACAAGGGCGGCGATCCGCTTTTCCCGCTGATGCCTTACCACGCTTATGGAAAAGCTGATGATGAGGATATTTATTCGGTAATTGCCTATCTCCGGCAACTGGAACCTGTTGTAAATGATGTTCCGCGCTCACAACCCGATTTTCCGATGGGAATTATCATGAACCTGATGCCGGCAGAAAATGCTCCTTCACCCATTCCTTCAAAAGATGACAGGCTTGCATATGGCAAATACCTCACAACTGTTGCTGCCTGTGCCGACTGCCATACACCACTCGAAAAAGGCAAGCCGGTCACAGCGCTGACTTTTGCCGGCGGCCGTGAATTTGAGATGCCATTTGGCACTTTACGGACACCAAATATTACGCCCGACAAAGCAACCGGCATTGGCACCTGGACCGGAGAGGTGTTTGTGAATCGTTTTAAATCTTACGAATCCTACGAAAAACTGGATTCAATTTCGGGGCCAGATCAGTTTAACACCATCATGCCCTGGAACATGTATGCCGGTATGAGCAATGATGATTTGCAAGCCATTTATGACTACCTGAAAAGCCTGCAACCCATCAGCCATGAGGTGGAGAAGGTGAGTTACAGAAAATGAAAATGACTGGTAATGACATGATGATTTATAAAAAAAGCAGCATTTTATCCGGCTGCTTTTTTCGTTCCTCAAAAATGTTTGCTTCTGATTTAATGAAGTTCCACCGCTTCGACCATGTAAACCAGGTGCTCGAAATGCTTTTTGAGTTCGGTCATGTATTCGTTTACCGCTTTTACGGAGCCGGGAAGTGCAAACATCAGCGTTTTGCCTGAAACTCCTGCAATAGCGCGGCTTACAAGTGCAGCGGGTTTTTCAATCCCGTATTTCCATCGGATCATTTCGATGATGCCGGGAATCTCTTTTTGGATAAATTCCTTCATCACTTCGGGGGTGATATCGCGTGGGCCAATGCCTGTGCCGCCGGTGGTAATGATAACATCAAACCCGCTTTCAAGCGATTCTTTTAAAAGATTTCTCAACTGATTTTCATCATCCGGGATGATGATGTTTTCGGTTTGAAGCCGCCAGCCTATCTTTTTAAATTGCCCGGTAAGTTCAGCAGAGACCGCGGGGCCGCTCAGATCTTCATAAATCCCTTTACTGGCACGGTCGCTGAGGGTGATAATCCTGGCTTTAAAAACTTTGGGAATATATTCCATTTCGTCACCGGCCAAAAGAATGCCGCCTTGTTTTACACGACAGAAAATTCCTTCGTGTGGCATAACATAATTTCCCGGCTCACGGAATTTGTCATGAAAAGGCTTTCCCTTTTGGATGACTTCGAGAATGACCTCATCTTTTACAAAACGATCGAAGATTTTAACATCCAGCATTTTTTCGGCCTCAAAGGTGATGTTTTCAGCAAAATGGCCAAATTCCAGCGGCCTGGCACCGGTTATTTCCGAAAATAATTCAGCCTGTGCAATGTCGAATAAACTTACCTGCCCAGATATTTCGGCAGGAGCGTCGCCTTCAGCACCGGCCTGGCTGAGGATAAGTTTTTCTACCGGAAATTTCTTGCCACGGTTTGAGGCTGTATTTACAGAAAGTATGCTTATTTTTTGTTGCATGATTACATTTTTGTGCTTTTAGAAATAAAAAATATCCAATGACCATTGATCAATTTAAAATTCCAAATTCTACATTCTTCATTGGCTATTATTCACTTTTCACTAATCTTATCTCATCCCCGGCTTTGATGCTGCCGGTTTTGATCACTTTGGCAAAAATGCCTTCCTTGGGCATCACGCAATTTCCGACCTCATTAAAAATGGCGCAGCCGGTACCGTGGCATTTCTTGCCAATCTGGGTTATTTCGAGTTCCACCTGTCCGATAATCAGGCGGTCGCCGGGAGTAGTTTCATAAAGGACAATCCCCGAGGTGGTGATGTTTTCGGCAAACTCGCCGTATTTTATTTTTCGGTTCGCCTGAGTTTCCCATTTTTCGATACTTTCTTTGGCCAGCAAGCTAACCTGACGATGCCAATCGCCGGCATGGGCATCGCCAGAAACACCTTTTTCGTTGATAGAAATTTCGGGCACTGGTGTTTTTATAGTGCCCTTTTCGGTAGAAATATTTACACTGATTACGCTGATTGGCATATTTTTGTTTTTAGGCTGGCAAAGATAGCGGATTTTCTTCTTCCTTTTAAACGCTGACAGTCCGCCAAATGGCGGACTGTCAGGTTTGGAGGGAATCTCTTTTTCTTTTAAACTCCGACAGGTCCTGCGGACACTGTCGGGTTTCGACGGAACAAGACCTGACAGCGTGCGAAGCACCTGTCAGCGTCAAATTTCAGAATATCCAATGTAGAATATCCAATGTAGAATATCGAGTATCGAATATCGAATGTAGAATGCATTTCGAACGCTCTTTAATGGGTGTTGAAAATTCGGGATTAGACATTCTAAATCTTTCCATTTTTTTGAACGCTGACAGCTACTGCGAATATTTACAAAAAGGGTGGCTTTCTGGATTAATAAAACCTATTTTTGCCCATGATTATTTCGATGTTTCAGGGGGCCGGTGATGAATAAATCCGAGGAGTTTTTTCTTTTACAACGACTGAAGGAGGGAGATATCCATGCTTTTGAGGTTATCTTTAATTATTATTACTGCAACCTGAGCAGGTATTTGCTGTTGTTGTTCAAAAACGAATTGCTTGTTGATCACATCGCCCAGGATATTTTTGTTTATCTGTGGGAAAACCGGGAAACCCTGGAGATCAAAACATCCCTGGAATCATACCTCTATTCGGCAGGTCGTTATAAAGCGCTTAATCAGATCCGCAACAACCAGCTTCAGGAGGTCATCAGGAAAAAAATCGGGAATTCTCCCGGCAGTGCAACAATCGAAACCCATGAGCTGGAAGACCTCGAACTCAGGAACATCATCGACGAGGCGATCACGGCGCTCCCCGAACGCTGTCAGCAAATTTTCAGACTGAGTCGTGAGGAGGAAATGAGCTATCACGATATCGCCATTTTCCTGAATATTTCGGTAAATACCGTCGAAGGCCAGATGTCGATTGCATTAAAAAAGCTCAGATCGATACTCAAACCTTATTATTTAAAGATGCTTTTCATCGGTTAATTTTTTCATCTTCTTTGGTGGTAGAGGCAATTTTAAGTGCCATTACCTGAAACGATCGAAGATGAAAACAGAAATTCCGTGGTTTTTACTTAAAAAGTCTTTATCAAACGCGCTTTCACCCGGGGAGCAGCGTGATCTGGAACAATGGATCGAAAAATCAGAACTCAACAAACATATCTTTGATGAGGTATCGGAGGACAAATTGTTTCAGGAGGCCATTCTCAGCAGCAAATGGGACGATAACTCAACCGCATGGAATGAGATCCTTTCGAGAATTCAGCAACCGGCAAAACGTATTTCGATGCCGCGCCGGCATTTTTTTATCATGTCAGCTGCGGCCATACTCCTTTTATTGGTCACCATCGGTTCGCTTTTTTATGTTAACGACCGGCTCAGTAACCCGGGCAATGAAATTCCTGAAGGCTATACTTTCGTCTTTTCGCCCCGCGGGCAACGCACCAGAGTTGTTTTGCCTGATCGCTCCAGGGTTTGGCTCAATTC
>CAJATL010000214.1 GCA_903944895.1 uncultured Bacteroidota bacterium | reverse complement strand
GGATCGATGGGTATGTCGGTAAAGATTCAAAAGTAAGACCATGAACAGGTTATCTTTGTATCTGATGTTTCTGATCGCAGGAACTTTGCCATTTCTGTTTTCATGCTCCAAAGAAGAATCTACCGACAAAATTCCAATCATTTCCTTTCTTCAGGGCGACACGAGCCTGATCGGTGAAGGGGCAATTGTTGGGGAAGGAATGCCGATGAAATTCGGGATCAGCATGTTGGGTGGCGGCACTGAAGTTACAAATCTGGTAATTGAAGTCAGATCGCAGGAAGACACCATTACCATGCTCGATTATGGCATGTACAAAGAAAAACTTGATACTGTGCTCACATTTTATAAAGGCAGTTTTGAGAACGAATTGTGGTTCTTCAGGATCATGAACGCCGATCGCATTACTGCCTTTATTTCGATGAACATCCAAAAAGATTCAATCAGTCATTTCGGAGAAATCCTGTTTTTACCTTCCGTCACCATGGGTTTTCAGGATAATAATGATTTTGGACATTATCTTAACCTCAATGAAGGTATCGTACTTTCGACTCAGGAAGCAACCGCCAATCAGGGAAATGTGGATTTGCTGGTGTATTATTATTTAGACGGGACCACTCCTTCGCCTACCTTCTCTTCCCCCGGCGACCAGGACGCACCTTCATTTTATCCTGAAATAAATTCCTGGGAGCTGAAAAATTACACCAAATACGACTATGTAACAAAGGTTTCAGAAGCTGAATTCGACGCTGCCAATAACGACAGCCTTTTGGTGAAATCGTACAACGAATTCTGGGGAAGGCGAAAATACAAATACGCCGTTGCCGGGATAATATTTCCGTTTAAGACAATTTCTGGCAAAATCGGTCTGGTAAAAGTTTTAAATTCGGATATGATAGCAAGCGGAAAAATCACATTTTCGGTTAAAGTTCAAAATTAGAAGCAAATGCAAATCAGGTATTTTCTTTCGGCCCTCTTTATCATATTTTTCTGGCTCACCGGCCAAACCCAGCAGCTTATTAAAGGTAAAGTTACCGATGCCAAAAACGGTGAAAGTATCGTGGGAGCAAATGTTGTTTATCAGAATAACCAGGGTGTGACCACCAATGGCGCTGGTGAATTCGTTTTAAATGATTTGAAAACCGGAACCTATATTCTCGAAATCAGTTTTATTGGCTATGAAACCGTGAAAAAGAAGGTGATTCTTGAAAAAGATCAGTCACAAAACCTGCTGGTACAGCTTGTTCCACGGGATTATCTTACCGATGAAGTTGTGATAACCGCCACCCGCACCGAAAACCAGCTCAAAAATGTCCCAAACCGGATCAACGTTCTTTCTTCACGACAATTACAGGCCATCCCGATGCAAACCATCGACGACGCCCTGGATTATATGCCGGGAGTTCTTGTGAACCGCCCTTTCGGAATCTTTTCGAGCAAAGCAACGGTGACCATGCGTGGTTTGAGCGGCAAAGAACAGGCAAGAACGCTTGTTATGATAGATGGTATCCCCGTAAATAAAACCGATGGAGGAACCGTAAACTGGAACCTGATGAATTATGATAACATCGAACGTGTTGAAGTTGCCAAGGGACCTGCATCATCGCTTTATGGCAGTAATGCGATGGGCGGTGTGATCAACATCATTACAAAAAAGCCTGTTGAACCTTTTTCAGGAAAAATTTCACTCGATTACGGAACTTACAACACCGTCGGTGGAAAAATCTATCTGGCAGGAAGGCCTGAAAACAGTAAATTTTTCTGGTCACTCAACAGTTTCGCCCGTCAGAGCGATGGTTACGTCACCCAGCCACCGATTGATCAGACCAAGTACACCACCAAATCGGATGTAAAGGAAATGAGTGCCGGTGCCAAAGTTGGTTATGATATTTCGGCAAATCAGAATATTACCGCCGGATTCAATTATTACAACGACATCCACGGAACCGGAGAAAAAGTTTACCAGGAAAACGGAAACTACACCAGTCAGGAAACCTGGCAGGCCAATGCAAGTTACCAGGCAAAGCTGAATGATTACAACCTTCAGGCAGGTGTTTTTTATCAGAACGAAAATTATGTAAAAGTTAGCGATTACCTGAGCGACAACCGCTACAATTATGTCGAGGTTTTGTCGCAACGCAGCGATGCCGGTATCTTTGGGAATGTTATCCGTAAATTTGGTGAAAATCATACAGTCATTGCCGGCTTCGAAGCAAGACAGGGTGCAGTGGATGCTTCTGATGTTTATTTTACTTCCACCGATAAAGTGAATAATGCAGGTATTATGGATTTTGCAGCCGTTTTTGCCCAGGATGAAATCCTGTTGTTTAATCAAAAAGTGAAAATCGTTGCCGGGCTGCGCTATGATTATGCGAAGTTTCACGATGGGGAATTTTCGATCGAAAATCCTTCGTACGCTCTCGAATATCTGTCGTATTACCAGGTTCCCGAAATGGAGGAAGAGTCATGGACAGCGCTAAGTCCAAAACTCTCGGTTCAATATCGTTTTGATGATCAATTCAGGATGTATGTTGCTTACGCCAAAGGTTTCAGGCCATCGGTGCTTGACGATATGTGCCGTTCAGGAAAAATCAGCGGGGGATTCAAAATTGCAAATCCTTCCCTTCAGCCGGAATACCTCGATAATATTGAAGTTGGCGGGGATATCACATTCTTAAACAAATTGCGCATCGAAGCTACCGCCTATTACAGCCTCGGAAAAGATTTTATGTATTACATCAGCACCGGCGATTCGGTTGAAATGCCCACCGGTGAGGTGCCTGTGATGATCCGCGATAACATCAGCAAAGTTGAAATTTACGGATTTGAAAGTAGTGCAACTTTTACGCTTAACTCAACATTTTCCGCATTTGCAAACTACGCTTATACCCATCCTCAGATTAAGGATTATCAGGTCAGCGATCCGACCGTTGATGCCGATCTGGATGGAAATTATCTTACCGATGTTCCGGATCATCTTGTTTCGGCAGGAATAAATTATTCACCCGGGTTTGCCAGTTTCAGCCTCATGGCAAGATATTGCGGCGAGATGTGGATTAACGATAAGAACGGATTCGACAACAAATACCTCTTCACCTATAAATATCCTGCTGTTTTTACGATGGATGCAAAGGTTTCAAAAGCTTTCGATAATCAGATCGGCCTCACTTTATCCATTCAGAATATCCTGGATGAAAAATATTACGACAGCAAAGGATCCATCTGCCCGGGAAGGTTTGTTACCGGTGAGATTTCGTACAGGTTTTAAAATAAAAGTTTTCAAAATTAGCATTAAATAAACCTGCCCATATTTTTGATTCCTTCAGTGTATCATGATCGAACTCATCAAATGCAGGCCATCTGATGAAACAATGACGTAATATTGGTTCTCTTGAAAAGAATTCACCAGAATCATGATAATGATTTTAACATAGAATCCTTCCACCTCAATTTCATGTGTACATTTAGTTATTTTTGCCAAAGATATTTTGAGCTTACTTAACATTTGACAAATCATGACCGGCAAAACACAAAAACTTGCAAGCCTCATCGGGAATACTCCCCTTCTTGAAATCCGTTTCAGGTACAAAGGTGAAAACAGGGTACTTTATGCGAAAGCTGAAAACCTGAACATGACCGGAAGCATCAAAGACCGGATGGCTTTTCACATCATTGCAAAGGCTTATGAAAGGGGTGATCTGACCGATAAAATGCCCATGGTGGAGGCTACAAGTGGAAATACCGGAATTTCAATTGCTGCCATCGGACGTGCCCTTGGTCATAAAGTGACGATATTTATGCCCGACTGGATGAGCATGGAACGTAAAAACCTCATCAAAAGCATGGGCGCCGATATTCACCTTGTCAGTAAAGAAGAAGGTGGGTTCATTGGAAGTATCCGGATGGCTAAAGATGAAGCCCTTCGTATCGGGGGGTTCTTAACAAGCCAGTTTTCGAATGAAGATAACATCGAAGCACATGAACTTACCACTGCTGTTGAACTCTGGTGGCAGCTTAAATACCGGAATATGATTCCTGATGCATTTATTGCCGGTGTTGGAACCGGAGGAACAATAATGGGCGTTGGCAAATTTTTAAAAAAACAGGATTCATCCATCAAGGTATTGCCGTTGGAACCTGCCAGTTCCCCTACCCTTACTACCGGTTATAAGGTAGGAAAACACCGTATCCAGGGAATTTCTGATGAATTTATTCCTTCGATTGTTAACATGACAAAACTCGATGAGATTGTCAGTGTTGATGATGGTGATTCGATTATTATGGCACAAAAACTTGCAAGTTGCCTGGGAATAGGTGTTGGGATTTCTTCGGGTGCTAATTTTATCGGAGCTTTAAAAGTTCAGAATAAATTAGGAAGTAACAAAGTCGTGGTTACCGTTTTTCCTGACAGTAATAAGAAATATCTGAGTACAGATCTCCTGAGAGAAGAGCCTGTAAAAGAAGGCTTTTTGTCGTCGGATATCGAACTTATCGATTTCAGTTCGTTTAAACGGGTTTGCCACACCTGCTGCGACCCAACAGATTGCTGGGAAAGATCGTACAAACACGAATCCGTTAAACTTCCGCATTGCCCGAGACGAGCCTAAAAAAGGCACAACGCTTTCAAACCAAAATGTAAATTGACCGTCTTTTGGAACCTCGGTCTTCCGTCTTCAGTCTTCTGGCTTCCGTCTTCTGTCTTCTGTCTTCCGTCTTCTGTCTTCCGTCTTCCGTCTTCTGTCTTCTGTCTTCCAACTTCCTACTCTTCAATCACTTTCCAAACTGCATCAATCACGGTTCCGTCAACCCATTTTATTACCGCGACAACTTCATCGCTAAATTTGGGTTTAGCAGGCACACCGCAGATTTTCTCGGCTTCAGCCTTTAATTCCTGAATGGTAACCATCGGAAGATTTGTATTTTTCATCTTTTCGATAAGATCG
>CAJATL010000213.1 GCA_903944895.1 uncultured Bacteroidota bacterium | reverse complement strand
TGAAAACTTCTGCTTCATCTCTTGAAGCTGCCATCGAAAAAGTCATGCAAACCGAACATTGTCCCAAAAGAGCAATCACATTACTCAGTTCTGAGCGAATCAGCGAATCTTTAGTTTTCTAAAATTTTCATTAACCGGCGTGCCAGAAGCCAAAATAAGTCCGCAGGGCAGCGGCATTTTTTTATGTCAAAAACAACTGAAATCTACCAAAAAGTTACTGATGCAATCATCAGCAAACTCGAATCTGCCGGTTCCTGGCAACAGCTCTGGAACGTTCCAACACCAATGTCACTGATGGGTCGCCCCTACCAGGGAATTAACTTCATGCTTCTTTCAAGCTCAAAATTCGCAATCCCGGTTTTCGGAACTTACAACCAGATCCGCAAAAATGGCGGACAGGTCAAAAAAGGCGAAAAATCTGAAATTGTCGTCTTTTGGGATAAAATCATCGACAAAGCTCCTGGTTCTGATAAAACAGAATCAAAATTCTTCCTGAAAATGTACCACGTTTTCAATGTTGCCCAAGCTGATTTTGATGAAATCGGTCAACAGCATATCAATAAAATTTGTGCTGTTTCCGAAACCCAATCTCATATTAAATCTGTCAGCGCAGAAAGCATCATCGAAAACATGCCTGATCCTCCAAAAATCGTTCATGATCTGAGCGACCAGGCGAGTTATTCCAGGGTTCTGGATAGAATCAGAATCCCTGAAATGAGATTCCACAAATCTCCAGATGATTATTTTTCAACACTTTACCATGAAATTTGCCATTCAACAGGCCACGCTAAAAGACTTAACCGTTTTGAGTCATACAAAGAATTTAATGATTCGGATATGAATAATTATTCCAAAGAAGAGCTCGTTGCTGAACTTGGTGCTGCTTATCTTTCTTGTGCAGCCAACCTGAATAATGATCTGGATAATTCGGCTGCTTATCTCAAAGGTTGGTGCAGCCGTTTGAAGGAAAACACCTCCTGGATTGTCTGGGCTTCAAAACGTGCCGAAACTGCTGCCGATTTCATCCTCAATCAGGTTCCTGCTGAAGTTTCCACCTTAACACCGGAGGAAGCATTATGAGCCATACATCTTATGCCGGTGACCCGAAAATCATGTTTGCGAACTTTTCCTCTACTTGCCCAAAATGCAATAAGAAAATCAACAAATCCGATCGGATTGTCTATTTCCCAAACGGCAAAAAAGCTTTCTGCTATTCCTGCGGGGAACAGGATTATTTCGACTTCGTTTCTTCAGCTATTGATGAAGATAACTTTAACCGAGGTTACTGCTAATTGAAAGAGGCTTCGGCCTCTTTTTTTTGATAACGCTAAGAAAGATATTCCAGCTCTATGTTAAATCAATTTTTGATTAAGGTACAACTTTAAAGAAATCTTCAGGAATAAGGGAAACCGGAATACGGGAATTTTTTCGTTGTGATTACCAAAAGGTGCATTATGGAGTCTTGTATCATTACAAAATTCACTTTTACTGGCAAATCCTGCAAATGCAATGTGAGTAAAGGTGATGACATCGTTTACTTTCCACTCCTAAAAACGGTTAAATGCAGCAACAACCATAGCGAAGGAATAATGCAGTATATTCGTTGAATGTGTCATTGATGACAACGCCTTCAATCTTTTAAAAAAGTAAAGTCCAACCCCGATTGCGGAATTGGACTTCAATTTTTTTTGAGAATATTCACCTTACGGAAAAGTAATCATACCCGGGCTGTTCATTTTAATAAGATAGGCCTTTCCCGGTTCGAAAAAATAAAGGTTTTGAATTGCCTTCGAAGGCCAGTAAATATTTGAAGTAGCTGCTTCCTGAACAATTTCGAAATCCAGTCCTGTTAAAATCTCATCCAGAATAAAGATATCTCTTGAAATCACCGGCACCAGGTTCCATCCGGCAACAAGATTAACAACTTTGTTTTGAATTTCCTGTCCACAAATCTGAAGTTGAGCAGGCGAATTTAATTTGATGAAATAACCTGAATTTGAACTCCAGGGTTGTGAAGGATTTATGCCGTTGGCTGGTGAATAGCGGTTTGAAAGGTTATTTACCATGATCAGATTACTTTCGATCGGAGCAAACATATTGATCATATCCGGATCGGAAGGTGCAATAAATGCCGAAATCCCGGACCAGCCTGCCGGCATAACCAGTGTTTGGCCAATGCTGCAGTCCTGATTGGTGAAGAAGCCATTTTCGGTTGTTGCACCGGGAGTTCCTGCATTGAACAGAAAACTGTTAAATTCAAGCGGGCTTGTCCCATTGGATGATACTACCTTAAAAATCAGCTTTAGGAGAATCCCGCTTCCAGTAAGTGCAGCGGAACCAAAAGCACCGATGGTCAACTGATTTTGAACATTCGGATTGGCCGCCGCCGACCACCCGTTTTTGATTGAAAGTGTTCCGTCTGTTGAAAAATAAGGCGTTTCAGGCACCAGAACAGTGCTGATAAATGAAACCGAAAACTGGTAAGCGATTACATTTAAACCGGTGAGATCGCCGCATGAAACCGGAATTTCAACAATCGTTCCGATTGGGACCGATTGGGTAAGATCAGGCAAACTAACCTGGACCTGAGCATGTAACTGTAACGAAAAAAATAATCCTGCCAAAAAAGTTAAAATGTGATTTTTCATGTGTAAAAGTTATTGTTTGTCGATTGTCATCAATGTAAATCGCATCTGAAATAAAAAATAACCCAATTGCTGCTCCTTTTCATCGGGTGAGAATAGGAGTAGCAAAAGGGCCGATAAACATTAATACATCAGATTAACTTTTATTTGTTCCACCGAGCCGGCGGCTTTTAATTGCACGATGTACCAGCCTTGTTGTAACGGGCTGCCATAGTTATTTTCACCGTTCCAGATCACATTGTAGAATCCTTTTTCCTGGGTTTCGCTGACCAGCGTTTTTACCTTTCTTCCAAACATGTCAATAATTTCCAACTGCACCTGAGAATCTTCGGTAACCTGATAGGTGATGTTTGTTGATGAATTAAATGGGTTTGGATAAGCCACCAATGTTTCTGTCAGCAGGTTTTCGGAAATGGTATTTCCAGCAAGTTTAATGTCGGGCATGGCCTGATCGTTTAACAGAATGTTGCTGATGGTAAGTGCAGTTCCATCATTAAATCCTGTCATCAGTATCTGCATTTTCATATCATTGGTAAGTACGCCATTCGTGTTGATGATCCCAACCCTGTAGGTATGGCCGTCAGTGGGATTCATGAACATCAGATAGCCGTTGGGAAGATTAGGCATGGTAAGATTTTGGATGTTTGCCGAAGGACTTGTGATGTCAAAAGATACTGCATAGACTTTACCCATTTCTTCGATACCACGAAGATTGATTTCTGCCGAAGTAACATTCCCGGATTGTAACATATTGGTGAGTTTTGCCCCAAATTCGTACTTTTTCGGAAGTTCAGGGGCAAAACCATATTTTGCTGCAAAGCAGGTTGTAACACCGGTGGGCATGGGTAGTCCAATAGCATGGCGGTTAACGAGAGCAGCATCAAATGATGTGATCTGTGTATCTCCGTTAACATCAGGATGAATGCACCCATTTAGAGTGATCAAACCAATAGCATTTTGTAAAATCAGCGCGGCATCATAAGCCTGTACAAGTCCGTTACCATCAGCATCACCGCAGACCGGCATATCAAATGACCCGCTTACCATTGTTACAGGAGGAATTCCTGCATTAAAGGTGAAGGATGTAAATGTAAGTGCAGATTGATCACCGACAGTTCCAATAATATTAAATTTCACTTTTAGCAGAATTCCTGAACCGGAAAGGGCAGTACTTCCAAAACCCCCAATGGTAATTTGGCCGGGTGTGTTTGGATTTCCAAGAACCGACCAGGATGCTGTTCCGCATAATGTTCCGGTTGTAATGGTGTAAGGATCGGCAGGAACGATAACCGTGTTGTCGAAAGTAACAACAAACTGGCAGGAGATAATATCAAAACCTGTTACATTACTTACGAAAACAGGAATTTCAATTGATGAACCTGCTAAACAAGTGTCTGGCAAGGTAACAGTTACGTTTTCCGGTCCGTTAAGATAAACAGCAGTGTAGGTGTCGGCGGCAGTAGCACTTAAGGTGATAGCCAGGTTTGTCGAAAAATCGGCGCTGTTTTTAAGCCATTTCGAAAAAGTTTTGCCACTTGTATTAAGCGGTGCGGTAAGGGTTACGCTTGTTGCATTATTATAAACCCTGGTAAACTGTGTTGTGCCATTTGCGTTTCCTGAATTATCGACAGGGCTTACGGTTATTGCAACACCACTTGCCGGATTTTGAGAAGCTATTGTTATGGTCCGGGTTACCACAGCAGCAGCCTGGGTTACCGTAACTGTGGTAGCAGGAGTAACTCCGGCTCCAGTAACAGTTATTGTACCAATCCGTTGAACTCCGGTGTTTGCCGAGTAAGTTGCGGTTATTGTACCATTATTGCTACCACTTGTTGGCGTTGCAGCAAGCCATGTAGCATTATCACTTATCGTCCATGTTGTGTTGGATGATATCGCAAAGGTAGTGTTGCCGGAGGAAGACGTTACATCACGGTTAGCCGGAGTAACTGTAAGAAACAGTGCAGGTGCTGCCTGACTGACAGTGACCGACACAGGTGTAACACCTGAAACGGAGACGATAATAGGATCGCTGACACGTGCCACACCTGTGTTGGCTTCATAAGTTACAGTAATTGTTCCGTTTCCGGTTCCACTTGTTGGTGAAGCCGTTAACCAGCCAGTATTTTCTGCTACAGTCCAGGCACATGCTGTTGTAACCGAAAATGTTGTGGTTCCGGCAGTTGCAGCTACATTTTGGTTTGTCGGAGTCACGCCTAATGTGCAGTTACCAGCTTGCGTTACAGTAATAGTAACAGGCGTTACATCAGCAACTGTGACGGTTACAGTTCCAATCCGCTGAGCCCCGGAATTTGCGCTGTAAGTTGCAGTTATTGTGCCATTTCCGGTTCCGTTGGTGGGTGAAACTGAAAGCCAGGATTCACTTTCTGACACTGTCCATGCACAGGTTGTTGTAATCGCAAAAGTTGTTGTTCCTGATGCTGCTGCCACATTTTGGTTTAGCGGAGTAACAGTTAAAGTGCAAGGTCCGGCCTGAGTTACTGTAACAGTAACCGGTGTTGCAACACCTGCACCCGTAACTGTAATTGTTGCCACCCTTTGTACGCCTGTATTTGCTGAGTAGGTTGCTGTTATAGTACCATTATTGCTACCGCTTGTTGGCGTTGCGGCAAACCATGTAGCATTATCACTTATCGTCCATGTTGTGTTGGATGATATCGCAAAGGTAGTGTTGCCGGAGGAAGACGTTACATCACGGTTAGCCGGAGTAACTGTAAGATATAGTGCAGGAGCTGCCTGACTTACAGTAACTGATACAGGTGTAACACCTGAAACGGAGACGGTAATAGGATCGCTGACACGTGCAACACCTGTGTTGGCTTCATAAGTTATGGTAATTGTGCCATTTCCGGTTCCACTTGTTGGTGAAACCGTTAACCAGCTTGTAGTTTCTGTTACAGTCCAGGCACATGCCGTTGTAACCGAAAATGTTGTTGTTCCGGCAGTTGCAGCCACATTTTGGTTTGTTGGAGTTACGGCTAATTTCTGCCTGGCTTTTTTTTACCCAAATCGCCAACTAACCCCAAAAACCTACCAACTACCAAGTTTTTCCTACCGGTTATCAATTCCCGCTTGATTTCGCTTGTCCCGGAACTTACATTTGATGGAATAAAAATAAGATGACCCGCGAAATAATCCGGGTTTCGAAAACTCAATAATTAACAGGGCAATTAATAATTAAAACATCAAATTCATGAAAACAATTTTAAAACATTCAATTATCGTTTTGGCCGTAATATCTTTTAGCTATAACGCGCAAAGCCAAAACAGACCGACAAAAACCAATTCCGGACAAGCCATTGTTCGTGAATCTTTGAATTCTGAAGCACTTTCTTCAGAATGTGTGAAGGGACAAATTACTGTAAAACTAAAAAAGGGCATTGGCGATTTCGGAAAACAAACCGGTGTAGTCAGTTTTGGCATCAACTCGCTGGATGAAAAGGTTTCTAATTTTGAGGTGTTCCAGTTGGAAAAGCGGTTCAGGTATAACCCGGCAAAATTACGGGGAGATTTGCCTGATTTGTCACGGATTTATAAAGTTTCGTTTCCGGAATACTTTTCGATAAGCGAAGTTGCCGAGGCCTTTTCATCAGATCCGAATGTGGAATATGCTGAAGCCTATCCGGTGATTCATGCGGCCGAAGTCCCAAATGATGCTTTATACAGCCAGTGCCAGCACCTGCCTCAGATTCACGCTCCGGAAGCATGGGCAATCCATAAAGGTGAAAACGGGGCACAGGAAATTGTGATTGCAATTAATGATACCGGTGTGGACTGGGATCATGAGGATTTGCAAAGCAATATCTGGCAAAACTTAGCCGAGGATGCCGATGGCGACGGCCATACTATGGAGTTTAACGGAACACAGTGGGTTCTCGATCCCGACGATTTAGACGGCCATGATGATGAAGGAAACGGCTATATTGATGATTTGTTAGGATGGAATTTTATTACAAGCATCGGCGATCCGTATCCAATAGCCGGCAATCCGTTTTTTAATCATGGAACACATTGTGCCGGAATTGCAGATGGCGCTACCAATAACGGAACGGGGATTGCCAGCATTAGCTGGAACCTGAAAGTAATGGCTATTTGCATGGATGCAGACAACACAGGTCCTTATGCCTTTGATGGAATCATCTATGCTGCTGAAAACGGGGCTGATATCATTTCCAATAGCTGGATATCCTACGAGTATCTTAATGCTGGACAGGAAGTGGTGACTTATGCTAAAGGACTGGGTAGTATAGTAATAGCGGCTGCCGGTAATGAATCTAATTCAGTATTATTATATCCGGCGAGTTACCTTAATGTCATCTCTGTTGCTTCTGTAAATTTAGATGATACAAAAGCAGAATACTCATCTTATAATTATGCTGTTGATGTATCGGCCCCGGGTGGTGGAACAGGTGGTGGTATTTTAAGTACTATTCCCGGAGATGGCTATGAAACCTGGTCAGGAACTTCAATGGCAACTCCTATGGTAGCGGGATGTTTTGGCTTACTAAAATCCTATCATCCCGACTGGACAAATGACCAGTTGATAACACAATTACTGGGTACAGCAGACAATATCAATACACTCAACCCTGATTATGATAATATGCTTGGAACCGGCAGGGTAAATGCTTACCGGATGCTTACGGAAGAGAATATACTACCCTTCCTGAAACTTATTATAATTTCTGAAAATAATGAAGACGCAAACGGTAATGGCATCAATGAACCGGGAGAAATTGTAACACTTAATTTCACCCTTCAAAATTACGGCTCATGTTATGGATCCGAAAATGTAAATATTTCCATAACGTCTGAAGATACTGATATTACCATCATTAGTGGAACGGGTAACATCAATATCCCTCCTGATTCTTTATTTAGAATAGAGGATCAGTTGCAGATGCAGGTTGGAGTAAATGCAAGCTGTCATTTTGCAGAACTGACACTTCATTTTGAATCGGACATACCAATCGTTGCAGGTCAGGATATCAATTTTACAGTTTTGGTCCACCCTTCCGGAATATTGGTTTTCGAGGGAGAAAACGGTCAGGATTATAGTGGCACCTTCATTGCCAGCTATCTTGATCAGCTTGGGTATGACTATATGTATTCCAATACCTTTAATTCGTTACTTGGTTTCCAGGCTGTGTTCCTTTCATTCGGCAATTGGAATGCAGGTAGTACCCCATTGGATGATCAAATGGCAAGTGTCGTCATTGATTATCTTGAAGCTGGTGGATACGTTTACCTCGAAGGGGGTGACGTTTTCGGATGGGATCAGCCAGACAATGCGGACTTGCTTGGGTCATTTGGATTAACCTCTGTAGCAGATGGAACATTAAATCCGATCAATAGCCTTGAAGGCCAACCGAATGCTTTAACTGACGGATTGCTTTTTACGGGTAACAGCCAGGAATCGAATTCCTGGATTGATAAATATGTTCCAAATGCAAACGGTGTCGAAGCATTTATCGAAAGTGGCTATGGTACGGTGGCCGTTCAGCAGAGTATTCCGGAAAGCCGCCGGACATTCTGTTTTTCATACGCTTTGGCTAAATTGAACGACGGAGAAACACCAAATACCCGGGAGGAACTTTTAAATCGCCTGCTTACCTTTTTCGACATTTACACGGCCGTTCCTGATAATGATAATTCAAACCCACTGCAATGCACTGTTTATCCCAATCCTGTAAATTCAAATACCCTCATCCAATATTTCCTTCCTGAAGATAGCCAGGTTTCCCTGGAAATCTTTAACTCAACCGGTCAGAAGGTCATGCTGCCAGTAAACGAAAATCAAATACAGGGAGCGCATAGTTTTAGCTGGAACACCGAAAGATTGCCGGAAGGAATCTATTATTTCCAAATAAAAGCCGGAAATCAGGTGATAACAAAGAAAATCATAAAAATGAAAAGATAGACCAGATAGTGACCGGGATAGTGAAAATTATAAATGACTGGGATTTATGCTAAAAAATGCGGTTAGGATTTATTAACAGCGTGAATTGGGTGTTTACCCGATTTATGGCTTTCTCAAAACAAATAAACTTTGCACCTTTGCGGGATAATGAAAATCGTCATCCGATATTGCCTTTTATCATTGCTGCTGTTCGTTTTTTTCAGCGGAAACATTTTTGCACAGAAAGCTCAGATGGATAGCCTCATGATGCAAATTGCAAATGAAACCAATGATACAATCAAGATTAAACTATTGATTCAATGCGGGCTTACTTATTCTGAGGACATGAATGACCTGGAGCGTTGTTTAAAAGAAGTGTACGAACTTTCAAAGAAAACCAGGTTCCGTCCTGGAATTATTTACGCAGAGTATTACGAAGGAATCCTGCTTTCGAAAAACGACAAATATGACGAAGCCATTGATAAATACAAAAGTTGTATTGAGGCAATGGATTCGTTGCACATTGTACAAGGGATAAGCTGGCAACCGTTATCCGACATTCGTACGCTGTTTAATCTGGCTGGTAAGCAGGAAGAGAGATTTCAGTATTATACCGATAAACTTGTTTATTACAAAAAGTATGGGCCAATAGAAAATACAGCAAACTGTTATCATGGCATCGCAGGTTATTATGGACGCCTTGCTGACTACGACAAGGCAATCGAATATTACATTCGGGCTATGGATGTTTATCAAACTTTTGACCTATTTGCTTACAACAATGAAAAGCAAGTTATTGGTTCCGAATACCTGTTATGGGGTAACCTGGAAAAAGCAGAAGAATACCTGAAATCAGCATTAAGTGAACAGCTCAGGTTGAATATAGATTGCTTTTACAGTTATCACCAATTGGGTGATTTGTATAAAAAAAAGCATAATTACAGGCAGGCACTTCAGTATTATCTTAAAGGCAGGCAATACTGCAGAATGATCGAGTTTCATGCCATTAACCTCGTAAACACCGCCGATGCTTATCTTGAGATGGATTACATGGACAGCGCACGGATTTATTTGGACAGCGCGGAGAAGATCAGGCAAAAAGAAAATCTTGGGCTTGTTTATGGGTATGGAAATGTTGATATTGATTACATTAATTACAAATATTATGTGGCAACCGGAAATGAAACCCTTGCTCTTGAAAGTCTGAAAGCAGCATGTCAGCAGGCTCAAAAAGAAAAGTCAATGACGCTTCTCCTGCCATACACCATCGAGCTTCATTCTTTTTTGCTTGACCAGGGAGATTCCCTCCAATCTCTGCGGTACCTGGTGCAATACCAGACACTTCAGGATTCTTTAAACAAAATGAGTACGAGAGCCAGAACGGCTTCTTATGAAATTGAGCAACAACAGCTACAAAAAGAAAACGAAATTGCACAACTCCAAACCCAGAAAGCCACCCAGCGGAACTATTACCTGATTGGCGGAGTTTTTCTGGTGCTGATTGTCCTGGCGGCGTTCAGCCGTTTTCGCTATAAACGTAAAAGAGACGAGGAGCTTCTCACCACGGATTTCAAAAAGCAGTTGGCACAGGCCGAAACCAAGGCTTTGCGCTCGCAGATGAACCCGCATTTTATCTTCAACAGCCTCAATTCGATCAACAGTCTGGTGATGGAAGAAAAGCACGAAATCGCTTCGGATTATCTCATCAAGTTTTCAAAACTGATCCGGCTGATTCTCGATAACTCAC
>CAJATL010000212.1 GCA_903944895.1 uncultured Bacteroidota bacterium | reverse complement strand
TTGCATGAATTAATAACCACCCCTAAAGAATTGAGAATGAAGTGAGATTCCATCATAAACAAAAGATAAATTCGAGAATGACAGTTTAGAAGAGATGGCTTTCTGAGCGGCGGCCAGAAAAGGTAGATTTTGAGCGCCGGATTTTCTTTTTTGCCTCGCTTTTTCTTTTAAAAAGAAAAAAAGAGCGGAAATATTCAGCTTACGCGGTAAATGTCAGGCGATTAACTAAAATAGAATTACAAATAAATTTTAATCGTCTGATATTTACCGTCTTGGGAGCTTTTTTGGCATCAAAATTTACCTTCAAAAAAATATTGATGTCAAAAAAGTGAATAAATGAGGGTAAAAATGTGCCAAAAAATACCTCTCAGTATTGATTATCAGCGTTTAAACCTATGTTTGGAAACTTTTTGAAAGTTTTACAACGTAATTCTGGACGACCCGCCCAGCGGACGGGGTGCAATGACAGCCTATTCAAAAATGGAAATATGACCGCCCTATTAGCGTGTGGTATTAGCACGCATAGCGCGTGGTATTGGATGTAATTGCTTGTAATAGTGCTTGTTATGGTGCATAATAGCGTGATCCAACCAGTGGTTGATAGGGGCAACCACTGTTAGAATTGATTAAGCATCGCCTGGCATTGAATTATTCCGGTTGGTAGAACATCAAAGACTTTTTCAAGGTAGGAATTTTAGTTGGCTATTAACTTTGCTGATAATTTTAGTAATTGTGTGGGTAGCTCCAAAAAAATCACGAGATCCCAATGTTTGAGGGATTTTTATCTTAAATCACTTTTGATTATCAAAAAAAAGTACATTTGTTGGAGAAAATAAAGCGCAACAACGTTTCGCCTATCCAAAGAAAATTGGGCTAAATAGGGAAGTTTTGTTCGTCAATAAAGGGGTTGGCGGCAACTGTAAGTGCGATGGCGACTTCTAATATGCAGACATAAAATATACAATCGACAATGGCAGACATCAGAAAAGCATTATTGAGTAAATTCCAAAGAAGCAACCTTTATTCGAACTTTGGTGCAATAATCAAATCCATGACAATAAACGGGTTTCGTGGCATATCAAATCTTCGGCTTGATTTTGAATATCCAATTACTGCAATAAGTGGAACTAATGGTTCAGGAAAGAGTACTATCGGTCAACTTGCTGTTTGCGCATACAGACAACCACAAACAAACAAAAAATACAAAAGACGATATGTGAAAGATTTTTTTCCGGTTAGTCAAATTGACCCAAATCCATTCACTGCAAACGCAACGGTTAAGTTTCAATATGCAACTAACACTCATCAATTGCAGGATTTAACTGTTTCCAGGAAAGCCACAGAATGGTCTGGGTATAAACGCCAACCTGAAAGACACTCATTTTATGTTGGTTTTGCACTATATATTCCAAAAGTAGAAAGGAAAGACCTAAGTATTTATAAATCTGGTTCATTTGAAATTGGCGCAAAAAGAATAATTTCTGATGAGATAAAAACTCAGGTTTCAAATATTCTCAATAATAAATATGATGAGGTTGCATTTCAAGCTATAACTCATCGTAATCGTAGCATTGAACTAGGACTTGTCAAAAAGTATGGTTATTCATATTCGGAAAATAATATGGGTTTTGGCGAGGGTCGATTAATGTATATGATAGATTTGTTTGAAAATGAGCCTGATAATAGTTTGTTTGTTCTTGAGGAACCTGAGACTTCATTGCACGAGGACGCGCAATACAAGTTTGTTAAATACTTAATGGATGTTTGCAATCGGAAAAAACATCAAATAATTTTATCTACACATTCAAGTATAATCTTAGATGCTTTACCAGCAGAAGGTAGAAAATTCATTTTAAGGGATGCAAACGGAGTTAGGATTTTGGATAGAGTATCTGCAAGTAGAGCTAAATCAATCCTTACTGATGGTAATACCAAAGCATTAGTAATCTGTGTTGAAGACATTTTTGCTTTATTAATGCTTCGAGAAGCGATAAGAAAGCTAAGGCCAGGATTACTTCCATCGCTTCAAATCTCTCCTATGGGTGATACAAGTGCAGTTGCAAACACGGTAAAGTTATTACTTTCAATGCGAGTTAAAACGATTGGAGTTCGTGATGCAGACATTGGTGAAAATTACTCAGAAAAACTTTTCAAATTGCCGGGAACACTTCCTCCAGAAAAAGAAGTATATGAAAATCTAAATGTGCAAGCGGCACTTGACACAAAATACGATATTAATATTGCAACAATTTTCTCATTGCAATCAGACATTGATCATCATGATTATGGAAAGATACTTTCAGACAAAGCCTGTTGTTCAGAAGAAACAATGCACCTAGATGCCATTAACGCATACTTTGATGCGGTAGGAATAAGCGTTTTTGATAGATTAATGTCCTTAATAGACAATGAAGTTTAATGTGTTTGCAAATGATATAAAAAAGGGTAACCAACAACAACAGCCACCACCCCCTGCAAACTCGACAGCAATGGTTTTCGATCTGTATCTTTCCGCTCAAGCATTTTATCGGCTTAGCAGGAAAACGCCCGCAATCCACCTTTACGTGTAGCTTTCAACGTTACGACCAAAAAAATGAGCCACGTCCTTCGACGTGGCTCGAAATCTTAAGAGAAACTTTCCTGAAACTGTTTCCATTCGAAAGCAAACAATTCCGGAAACTCGTTTTTAAGTTGTTCTGTGTAGCCTTCGAAGTAAAGGCCATCAAGAAATTCAACAAAAGCATCGTAAAGACCTCTGAATTTTTTCATAATGAACTGCCCCTGCCCTGGAGACGACTTTTGGCTTCTGGCGCGCCGGTGAGTTAAAAAATTTATGGCCAGAAATTCACAGCTAATAAAAATTCTATGTCAAGCTTTTAGGTCAGATATTTTAGAGCAGTGTTAAGAAATATCTGAAAAAACCCAACGGGCGATCGGGCAATGTCAGTTAAAAATAAAAATCATTGTCCGGTCGGGCTTTACAGAGATATTTTGATGGCTGTACCTTTGCCATCAAATTGAGTAAACGCAGGGTGGGTTTTCTTTTTTAGTCCAGGTTTTTTCTTTTGGCGATACATGAAAAGAAAAAAAGTGGCGCGCACCAAAAACAAAAAAATAACTGCGCGAAGTTTTCTTTTATACTAGGCTTTTTTCTTTCCAAAAAGAAAAAAGCGGCGATTTTGTAAAAATTTGGGTAAAAATTCCCAAAAAATTGCTGTTGAAATCCCAAAAAATGCGAAGGATTGAGCATTTTTTGACCTTTTTTTCCGGAATTTTATATTTAAAAATATGAAATTCAATGTTTTAACCTTTGAAAACTTTTTTAAAGTTTTAACGATAGTTAATTCATGCCGACCCGCCCTGCCGATAAGGTGCAATGACAGCCTATTCAAAAATGGAAATATGACTGCCCTATTAGCGTGTGGTATTAGCCCGCATGGAGCGTGGTATTGGCTGTAATTGCTTATAATAGCGTTTGTTATGGTGCAGAATAGCGCGCTCCAACCAGTGGTTGACAGGGGCAACCACTGATAGTTTGGGTTAACCATAGTTTGTGTGCAAATCATCCCAATATGTTAAAAAGGAAAGATGTTTTGGGATTCCTTCCTACATTACCATAAAACCGGTTGTCATTTATTTAAAGATGTCATTACAATGCAATTGCACATGCACAACTATTCAAAATAAAAAAAGGCAGAATAATATTAAAGATAATGCAGATATCCAGTCTGATAAACCTGATTTACCTAGCACTAATGTGAATTGAAATCTTACCTAAAACAATTAATTTGTGCTCAGCAATTGCTTCAACTCCTGCAAACGCCTGAGATAGGGAACAAATGCACGACTTCCTGTATTTGCTTTCACAAAAGAAAGATGGCTTTCAATGAATGAGGCACAGTCTGTTATGGTGAGACATTGATTAAATTTGAAAGGCTTTTTTGGTAATGCTATCCCAGCAAAGAATGCTTCAAGCTCATCAATGTTCCAAACGACTTTTTCATCTTCTACAAAACATTCTTCTGCGGTTATTGATGTTGGATCAAATTTGGGTAACGGTTCAGGAAGAACATACAGTTGATTGCTTAACAGATTGCTTATTGGGTGTTTTACAGGAGGATCAGGTTCGAAAAGAACTGGGATTGTCGGAAGGATGTTATTTTTTTGGTTAAACCTCAGAAAATCAAATTTTATGAGGTAATCAGCCAAATCAAGACCGTTTTCTTTTTCACTAATGGTGGCTTTTGCTTCCAACAGATCTGAAACAAAAAACCTTGATTTTTGATAAGTGTCATTAAGTTCATCACATTTTTTGCTCCAATATTCAAAACCTTTTAAGTCAGGAAATAATATCACATTCCTTCCTTCCAAAGGTTGGCATTTTTTTACATTGATGTTTGTTAAGCTTCCAACAGCCAACCAAATAAATTGCGGGAGATAAACAGATGCAATGATTGCAGTTTTTTCACTTTCAACAACCGCAACTGGCTTTGAAGGCTCAAGTTTCAAAAGATGTTCACCATAATAGCACTGTTCTAAATTAAAATTTTCTGACCTAAGCAGAATATGTACCCAGGTAATATGGTCAAAAGGTTTCCTTATTCTTTTCCCGGAAGCCGAGTTGAAAAGCATAATCTTTCCGGTACGAATCCGGCCCTGGCAATCAATTTGCCAGAAAACGGTTGCTCCTGGCCAATGTTTTGAGGTCCCAATATGGTAGCGGCTCACCAATCCCGAGGTTAACTGATCACCAAAAAGACTTTGCAACCAACTGATAAAATAATTTTGATTGTACCCTTTCCGACTAGCTTTTAACATTACAGGTGGAATGTAGCTTGTTGGCTCGATATTTTTTGGAATTATCGGTTTCCATTCGACCTTATGATTGTCGGGAAATAAGTGTTTATTATCTTCAAAGTGCTGACGTGGTTTGTAATGATAACCGCAATTTACAATACGGTTGCACCTACCAACATTAGGTGCAATCGGTTGTCCGGTTGCATTATCAATGTATAAAACAAAAACACTCTTTTTACCACATCCTGGGCAGACATGCCGTGTTTTCATTCCTTTGTAGGGTTCAAGGTTAAACCGATGGATTTGCATGATGGTGATTTTCAAACGTGAAGTATGATGCGTTAACTGACTTTGAATTTTCTAAGAGCAAGTTTATTTTTAAAATCATGGTTTAAAATAAACCGCCAAAACCGCCAAAACCGCCACCGTTAAATAATTACTAGTACAGCTTTTCATATTTTCCAAATTTTAGTTTTATGAAATACTCTTTCTCAGTAAGAAAGCGTTCAAAAGTCCTTTCGGGAATATTCAATTTGGATGCAGTTTCTTTTCCTTCATCGGTCGTAAATTCTTTTGGTAAAGCCTGATAAAGTGCAATTTTCTCAACCGACAGTTTATCTGTAGGATTATTATTATTTGATATGTATTTATTTACATATATTGCATTGTTTTTAAAATACTCTATTAATGCAATGGCGGTTTTGACGGTTTTGGCGGAGATGACATCAATTTTGCTTTCACCGGATGCCCAATAAAGCAATTCCATGATTAATGCCAGGCGGATAACATAAATTTCAATCTTGCTAAAGATGCTGGCAAATGGTTCATTTTCCGGCAAATTGCACAAATCTGTATTTTCCTTTTGCCATTGGATCATAATTTGTTTAGCCTCGGATGAAAAACCAATGATCATAGGTTTGGGATTCCCATGATCATCATAATTCAACGCCAGAGATAAAAGGTTGTTGATAATTTGAGACCAGCTTTGCGTAACGTCAGAATTCAAACTGTTTTCACTCCAGTATTCCTTTTTCAGGTTTTCGGGTATTGAAAATAATATCCTATCGATAAATCCATTTTTGTTCCGGTCATCTTTTCCCAGTTCAGTCAATATCCGGTTCTGAATCGTTCCGGCTACGCCGATAAATGGTGTAGTAATTAAAATGGGTTCATTGCTTTTCCTGTCAATGGAAATTTGCTTTCCTGAAAAATTGCTCAACCAAAATTCGGTTTCGCTACCTTTATTATAGCGGTTAAAGTTTTTAAACCAACCCGCCAGTTCATCAGAATAAACACCAACCCCCCGCATATTATGCCGATGGACATCTGCAAGGCTTTCAGGAGTGTAATCCGAAACAATGAACTTCTTCCAAAATGGTTTTTTTGGGATTTCACCCCGGTCAGACCTGGCTTGGGTTGTTGCGCGATCATAATCAGCTTTGGCACTTTTGTAATCAGTATAGGTTCTTATGTCATGTTCAAAAATTGGTTGTAAAGCGAAGGTCAATGGGTGGCTTTTATTCGTTCCAGCCTTACCAACCAAAGCTAAATAAAGGGTTGCTCCTTCTGTCCAGTTTTTGATAATTTCAGCTTTAAAGGTGTTCCCTATGGCCAGGCTTGAGGCAAACAAAAGTGAACATCCAATAAAATCAACCGGGAACTTCAAACATTTGTTTGTTTCGTTAACAATGTACTGTACCGTTTTAGGAAATGCTTCAACCGGGAATGGATTTCCTTGAGGAATAAATTTGTTTTCAAGTTCTTCAAAATGATTAGTGAATGTCTGTTGATCATTCAAATCAAAAATACCATCATCAAAAAGTGGCTTTATATTACCCATACTACCCCCATTTTTGTGAGTACCAGATTCTGGTATTTAGATTATGAAAGATTTTTTACCCAGGCAATCAGGTCATTTTTTGAGAAATAAAGTCGTTTTCCCTTTTTGTGAAAAGGAATCCTTTTTTGTGATGTTTTCGCGTACAAGGTCGGGATTGAGACATTCAGAAAACTGGCGGCCTCTGCAATTGTCATGAGATTATGATCAACGGTGCCACTCTTGGAAGGATTGTCATTAAAATAATCACTTACCGCATCTTTTACTAAATCTTTAAGTTCGTTTGGGCTGATTTGGATTAAAATTGTGTTTGTCATTTTGGATGGTTTTTTAAATTTCATCCACAAATAAAATAGTAAAATTTCTGAATTGTATTGATAAAAAAGAGGTATCGTTAATTATTGATAATTAATAAGATACAAATTATAAAAATTATGTCTTATTGATAATCAATGTTTGATTTAGGACAAATTACATAATTAAGTAAGGGGTAATTTAACGAATATTAACTATTTTGCAAAGGGTATTCTCTCTGATTTTCTAAATCGGTAAAAATTCCGTCTTATGGCTTCAATTTCAGGTTCATCAGTAAATCCAAATTCTTCTGCAATTTCATTAATAATTTGGTTGTTTGATGACCTGAATCTAGTGTTGCCGCTAGTCCAGGCATACATATAAAAATTCGCCTTCAAATTGGCACGAAATAACTTTTCATCGTTTGGCGAAATAAAATGCTTCCACCGAATGTCAAATTTTCCTCGAGTCCATGGTAGCTTGATATTAATATGATCCTGCATATTTTGGTTTGCTGTATCGTCTTCAATTATTCTCCTGTGGTCAAAATCGCGTTTCGAAATGAGCAAGGTTCGCAAGTAAGAAATGTCATTGCTCCCTTTTGGAAAAATTACAGGATCAGCATGATTTTTTGATAGAATATCAATCACATATTTTTTGAGGTATGGCTCAAGGCGAATTTTTACAGTGATGACTGTTTTCATGATTTTAAAATTCTGTTAGTTTTCCCTGCCATTCCTGTAAATCCTTATCCTCAAAACTGCTCAAATAGTTGGTAGTGGTCTCCAGGCTGGTGTGTCCGAGTTGTTTTTGAATGTAGGCAACCGAAGCACCTTTTTTCATCAACTGGCTGGCGAAGCTATGGCGGCTTGAATAGCTGGAGATTTTCTTTTGAATATCACTGTCAAGCTCCAAAACCTTTGAAATCCGTTTCATTGCTTTGGTGAGCTGCTGAGCGAAATATAAAATTGTTTTGTCCTTTTCGATGGTTGTCATCTTACCGTTTAGTATCGGCAATAAAAATGCTTTATCAGCAACCGATTTCTTTTGATACTTATCAAAAATTGCTTTAATCTCATGGCTTACAGGTATTCTTATTTTTACCATTTCTTTTTTTGTGCGCGCTGTTTTATGTCGTTCAAATTCAATAAATCCATTCTCAATATTTTTTTCCTTTAGCAATAGCAAATCGGTGATATTAATTCCATTCATTAAATACTGAAGTTTCCAAAAATCAAGGTAATACTCATCCGTTGTTCCAGGCGCAGGAACGTATTCAAATATTTTTTTCAGGTCATCGTTCTCAAGTGCGATTTTCCGTCCCTTTGTTGTCGGTATCTCATATTTCTTTTCACCAAAAGGATAGGGAAGTCCGTCCATTTCTTTTGGCCTCATGTTAAATATAGCACGAAGTTGTCGCATGTTAATGCCAATGGTGGTTTTACTGTTACCTTTTCCGGATTTCCCACCTTCCCTCATCCATTTATCATATTTCTCAAGAAAGCTTACGGTGATTGCTTCAAAGGGAAGGTTTTTACCACTATAAAAACCTTCAAGACTACTTAAGGTGCAACCATAGGATACAGATGTTCTTATGCGGCCTTCATCTTTTAATGTCTTGATGTAAATCCGTAAAGTATTCAGAATATCATTTTCAAAATCAGTTTTATTGTCGGTGTAATACTCTTTAAATGTCTCAAACGTAAAAAATGGTTTGCATTTCTCGGCATACGTTTTTGCTTCGTTCTCCAATTCCTGGAAAAGAGCATTTAGTCTTTTATATTTCCCTTTATTGATCTTTCCATCTTTACCCATCGCTTTATTAAAATCATCGATGTTCATCGAATAATCACCAACACCAGAATAAATAAACTCATGAAGATCATTTTTCTTCAAGCGCATTTCCATATCACTTGCTTTGATGGAATAATATTTTCGTCTTCTTTTCCAAAATACCCGGATTTTAATTGGGCAGGTGCCATCTTTTTTAGGCTCTCTTTCCTCACACAAAATCGAGATAACCGGTAAACTTTTTTTTCTTTCTAACATATTTTATAGGCATTTCAGCGTTATCAATTCCGCACACAATTCCGCACACAAAACTAATAAATAACGCAAAATAACCAATAAATATTTATAAACAAAAATTTGTATCTTCCTGTTTTCCAATACATTTATAAATATTTATGAAATGAGAAAATAGTATTTATTCTGACTACGGATCAGAAGGTTTGGGGTTCGAGTCCCTTCGGAGTCACCAGAAAATCAAAGGCTTACAGAATAAAACACTGTAAGCCTTTTTTAATTTGCATACGATTTGCATACAAATGCAAACCAATTCTGCTGAAATTCAAATCAAATTTTTTTTGCGCACCAGTTCTTTTTTAAATATCAAATTTTTTAAGATTTGAATATAAATAGTGCTTTAAATCAGTTAATTAAACAACCCATAGTAACAAAATAGAAACATAATTACTTTTGGAAACCGTAGATTAATTGAAACGCAAGTTCTCTGGTACTTGAATTAGTGAGACTGTAATTTCAGGAACAGTAGTGAACTGAAATTATTTAACCGAACTCCTGCCCGACCCTGCCTGCCGTTCGGCAGTTCAGGCAGATGGTCAGGCTGGGCTCCCGAGCGAGGGTTGGTGAGCCTGCCGAACGATGGTTGGTGTACCTGCCGAACCAAGTCGAGGGAGCTAGTGGCTCATATTCCCCACCCTTGTGACTGAAATTAATAAGAAATCCTTCCCTGATGCCTCGACCGCTTGCGGCAAGGTAGCTCATTTAATAATAATTGAATTTCCAGTTTCATTTCAGGAAATCACCCCTTCAATCATATTTTTTTGATCTTCGATTTCCAATTGAACATTGACTGATTTTTACAAATTATCAAATTTGTAATGTTTTCTAAAGGTGAATCCCCTTCAACATTTATCGCCAGATTGCATTTAATTCGTTGGGATAGTCAAAACAATTGAAATTTTTAAATTGTTTCATAAATGCCTCATTATCATTAGACAAGTGTGAGAAGGTCTTATTCCCGTGATGAAATCCAATTTTTTCCTCTTACAGTTAACCGGCGCTACTAAAAACAATCCAAAATCTTAAAATGTTGAATTTTTAAATTATGACTAAGCATAGAATACTTAAGCTTTTTTTGATTGTCTGCCCTATTTTAACCATCGAATTATTAAAATATGTTAAATTATTGAGTTTTTTGTTAAAATCCCGTGATGAATTCCAATTTTTTACTCTTACAGTTAACCGGCACTACTAAAAAGCAATCCGGAATTTTAAAATGATGAATTTTTAA
>CAJATL010000211.1 GCA_903944895.1 uncultured Bacteroidota bacterium | reverse complement strand
ATATCCTGAGGAGTTTCGGCAATCACCGGGATCAGATTCCAGCCGGCAACGATCTGAATACTTTTACTTTCAGGCAGAAAACCATCGAAAGCCAGAGATATTGCGTTTTCAACTTTTATGAGATAACCACTTTTATAATTCCAGTTAATGATGGTATTGATATTTTGTTCGGGCCAATAGGTTTGGTTGAGGTTTTTCAGGACAATAAAATCAGTACCTAAATCAGCTAACATGGCCTCGACATTTTCGATTTCTGGTAAAAGGTAGCTTGAGATGCCATTCCAACCATCAGCAAGTTGAACTTCAAAATGACTTACCACTTGCTGCGGTTCAAAGGTGAACTGGGCAACTATCGGCAAATGATCGGAAGCATTATGAAGGGCATTTGCCACAGCTACCGAAACCGAAGTGTTTGGCTGGGCATTTACCGAGTCGTTGAAATGATTTCCATCGTTTCCAACGGCCAACATCGTGTTGGCGACATACGCCATTCCTCCGGGATCGGCAATTGCCTGTGAATAAAGCAACAAGTCGAACCTGTCGTCCATTCCTCCCGTTGCACCGCCTCCAAATTGTCGTATGCGCGGACTTTGGGTATGATATTGAGCATAGGCAACATTATTCCATGTTCCCGTCATTTGAAAAGGATCAATAAAATAACCTTCATTGTTCCCGTTGTCAGCCTTCAGATTGATGTAAGCCTGTTCGGTGGATTTATAAATGTTGAAATCACCACAGACAATAAAATTTTTACCTGTTCCAAGCGAATTTGTAACATTTCTCAGGATAGCAACCTCCGCAGCCCTTTGCGCTTCATTTGAGCCACCAGTACTCGCTTTGAGATGTACCGAATAAATCCGCAAGGTATCGCCTGTAGTTTTATAAACAATGGTAAACTGGCTGATATTCCGTAATGTGGTTGCAATTGGTGTATTTCCGACAAAAGAAAACAACGAATTTTTATAAAAAATCGCGTTGTCAGAATCCGGGCCATCAATAAAAACCCCTGCCGAATAAACCGGACTTAATACTTGTGAATAAAACAAGTTCACCGCAGCCTGGGAGGTCATTTCCTGAACCACCAGAATATCCGGGTCACTGTAGGTGACAACAGTTTTTAAAAAAGGTATTCTGTCCTGACTGGAAGTTGTGAAATTTAACACGTTATAAGACATCATCTTAACGGTGGTTTGTGAAAAAGCACCATTTAAAAATGATAATCCAAGTACTAAAAAAATAAATGCATTCTTCTTCATAATATTTAGTTTGAAACAAGTTAATACAAGTCAAAAACCGCCTGAATTAAGCCTCAGGTCAACGTCACAACCTAACCGAATAAAAATCTGTAAAGGGAAAGATCGCAGGCATTTTACGATGTAAAGTAAAATTCTTTGCTAAATACCAAAGATGAGCCTGGCAACAGAAAATAATTCTCTAAAAATGTGGGAGATTGAAGTTTATCGGTGTATCATTTCATTTTTGTAGAGATAAATAATTATTCAATTAGTTTGTAATCAGTTAATTTAGTTTGCTGGATTAAAAAAAATGATAACATAAAAAGATGATAAAAAGCTATTTGAATTTGACAATTTTTTTAGAAACAATAATTACATCCGACGAAATTTTCAGGAAATAAACTCCGCGGTGTAAATCTTCAAGGTTAGTGATTTTGAAGTAATTAAGTCCGGAGTTGCGTTTGATATTTTGTTTAGAGTAAACCAATTTTCCTGCAATATCAAGAATTTCAATCGAAACTTGTTGGGTATCGGCAGAATTGTAAACAATTTTGAGTTCATCGTAAAATGGGTTGGGGTAAATATCGATGTCATTGGTTTCGGCAACTAAATCGGTATTAAATCCTGACAGGATCAGGTTTGCAAGCCCAAAATCCGGAATACCATATCCCATTTGATTGTCTGGATTAGAAGCCATCGAACCGCTCAATTGTATCGAGTTTAGAATTTCCATGTTATTCATGGTAGGATTTGCCTGCCACAAACAAGCTGTAATTCCTGCCGAAATCGGCGATGAAAAAGATGTCCCACTTGATGTTGCAGTCCCTCCGTTGGTTGAAGCAACAACTGTGCTTGCGCCCTGAGCCATAAAATTAGGTTTAATTCTGCCATCGGCGGTTGGACCAATCGAGCTAAAATAAACATACTGGCCATCAGCATCAACAGCACCAATCGAAAAAACACTGTCACCATCAGCCGGTGCACCAATGTAGGGCCAGGTTGAGGAACCGCCATCGTTTCCGGCGCTGTTAACGATAATCATTCCGCGTGAAGCGGCCATATCGGCGGCAATCGTCGAAGGAGCAGTATTTCCGTCCATTTCGGCGTAAGTGTGGTCGTAGAGTGGTTCATCAAAAGTTTTGTAACTCAAAGATGAATTAATTACATCGGCACCTACGCTGTCGGCATATTCGGCACCTGATGCCCAGTTGTATTCTTCAATCATGTATTCCGTGCCAGTATCTTCAGTTCTGAAAAGCCAGTAGGATGCTTCAGGCGCTGTCCCGACGAGCTGTCCGGGTAAGTTGGCTCCCATTGTCGATAAAACAGCCGTCCCATGGGTACTTCCCTGGTAAACATTTGAACCACCTCCAACAAAATCGCGGGTTCCAAGTATCCGGTCGTTCAGGTACAAGCTGTCAAAAGCCTCCATCCCATCGGTTGCATAAAAACCACCATCCAAAACGGCGATAACCATGCCTTGTCCCATAAATCCAGCGTCGTGAAGCGCGATACCACCAATCATTTCGATCTGGTTAAAACCTTCACCATAATTGAGCGAATTAACCGAGCTTCCAGATTTATAGCCGGTTTTCAATTCTTCCAGAACTTCATTCATCCCAAAAGGCTTGTTCAACGAAAACTGGTCATAAATTTCGGGGAAGGTTTTATTTTCTGATTTAACAACATTTTTCATGATGCTTTTTACATAAGGAAGATAATCAATCAAATCCAGTCGTGACGGGTCATTGGTGTAAATGGTAACGCCATTTAGCCACTTTGTTGGATTTATCAGTTGAACGCCAACAGCAGCAATGCCCTCCAAATATTGCGGATTTACCGGCAAATCGTATTCATCGATGGTAATATTGTATCGTTCGCGTCGCTCTATAGCCCGCTGCGAAAGGAATTCCTGAGGATTTTCGATGGAATAAGGCGAGTTGTTCTTATCGGTGAACTCGATAAAATATTTTTCAGGCGAAATTTGCGAAAAGGATGATGTCGTTAAAAGAAGTCCAAAAAGCAGTGTAAAAAGTGATCTCATTTTATAATTTGTATTTGAAGTTTCCAATTTAAAGTCTCAATTAAACAACCTTGATTTGAAATTTTTGTTCAATATTTCAATTCACAAAAACAGTCTGAAATTTCGATAGTTGAGCCAAAGTCCAGTTTCCCGAATAAATCGCCGTTTCAATGATTTTGCTGCCGGCGGTTTGTTTGTAAAAGTATTGCAGGTTTTCGGCTGCTGCATTTCTGATTTTGTAATTCCAATCGAAAAGTGCTTTCAGCATACTTCCGACGATTTCTTCATCGGGCAAATTTAACCTTTTTATAGCTGCCATTGCATTTATTCGGGTTTCGAATTCATAACTTTCAGTAATATAACTTTTCAACTCATCGAAATACTCCTTTTTTCCATTTTCCAGAGAAATTTCGAGCCATTTTATGCGGATATTCCGACCACGCCAGCCGGTTTCATTTTTTGTAATTCCGAGATATTCGCCAACCTTTTCAGGAAAAGAACTGCATAGATTTTCAAGCGCCAACTCAACATTTACGTAAGAAGAATCCGTTAAAAGTTTTTCATAACCCTGTCTTAGGTTTTCTGGAACAAAAGTGAGATTCTGCAAGACTGCAAGCCTCACTTTATCATCGCTGTCGCTGATGGCATCATTGAAAAACTGTTCAATTTCCTTGTCACTGCATACGGATAATTGGGAAATGATTTCGCCTTTCGTCAGATGAAAGGTTTCATTTTTATAAATTTTGAGTAAATCATTTTTTTTCAGATCAAGACTAAAGTCGCGCAATGCAAGCAAAGCATCATAGCGGTCGATCATGTTTCCGGCCTTTAAAGCCTGTGAAGCCAATTCCTGGTACGACCTTGCAAAATCAAGCTTTTTGATGATTTTCCGGTTTGGATCGAAAATCACAAAATCAATTTCTTTGTTTTCCGGATTTGGAATAACCACCTTTTCATACTTTTCTTCGATCCATTGGTTTTTCAGGTCAACGGAGCCATCTTTATACTGGATTTCAACATCGACCGGCATCCTGAACAGTCCGATCAAATCGTTGATTTCGTGAGTTTGTTCAACATAAATCCGTGTTTCAGCTCCGCCATTTTCGTTGGTCACTCTTTCATAATTGACCTTGTAAGCAGGTTCACCGCCGCGATAAATCCATTCTTCGAAAAACCATTCCATCGAACGGCCTGTTGTTTTGCGGATGGTTTGCAGGAAATCGCTGGTTTCGGCGGTTTGGTAAGGGTAACTTTCGAGGTAATTTTTAATCGAAAGTTTAAACTCCTCCTCTCCCATCACATTTCGCAGCATATCCATAACCAGCGAGCCTTTCGGGTAAAATCGCTCACGTCCGCCGTTAGCGTGTCCCACACCAAAATTGTTTCGCTTTGCTGCCGTGTAGGTGTCCAAAAGTTCCGTATTCCGGACATTCTGGTAGTAATCTTCTCCAAAAACCGATTCTTCAAATTTTTTGGCGTAATACGTTGCAAAACTCTCGGTAAGCCAAACATCTTTGGTTTTGAGGTGCGAAATATAATTTCCAAACCATTGATGCGAAAGTTCATGGGCGTTTACATTTACATAATTCCGGCCCATAAATCCTCTTTCATCAACCATCAGAAAATCGCCGAAAACCGTTGAAGTGGTGGTTTCCATGGCACCGTACATGTAATCGGTCACTGGTGCCTGGCGGTAAAGCTCCCAGGGATAATTAAAGCCAAATTCATCCTCAAAATAATCGAACATTTTAGTTTGATAAAGATAGGTTGGCTCAAAATGGTCGCTCCAATCTGGATAATACCAAAGCTCGACAGGCAGACCGCGATCAGTTTTCAGTGATTTGTATTCATAATCGCCAATAACGAGGCAAGTCGAAAAAAACGGGTGTGGGTGGTTCATCCGGTAATGCCAGGTTTTGGTTTTATCTTTATTTGTGATGACCGATTCGCGAACGCCATTTGAGAAAACTTTCAGATTTTCATCAACAGTGATGGCCATTTCAACCGTCAGAATTGCCGCAGTGTAAGGCAGCCAGTGGTTTGGACGATGCGCCCAGATTTGTTTCCGTTTGATTTGTGAAGGATCGTTCCAGCCTGTAAAATACAAGCCGTCGGTAGGTTTTGCCGAATAATCGAAAAATATTTTGTGCTCTTTCTGCCAGCCTAATTCAACAGGTGGGAAAATCAACACATCGTCACCTTTCATCTTAAAACCGGCACTTTTCCCATCAATAGTTATGTTTTTGATTTTGATTTCAGGAGCCGAAAAAACAATTGAATCAATGCGTTGGCGCAGGGTTTTGAAGGTAAAAGTAGCCTCTCCCAAAACCAGAGTATCGAAAGGTTTTATCTTCAAATCTGCTTTGAGATGTGAAATTTCGATTTCTACATCCTGAAATTCATAGGAAGGATCGTACAGATATGTAACTGTTTTATCCTGAGCATGAATATTTTGAAGCCCTACGAGAAGCAACAATAGCAAATAAAAAATGAAATGTTTCATCCTGCGAAATGTAGATTTGGAAGGCAAAAGTAGTAATTCTAATGCATTAAATTAATTCACCCTGGCTGGGCGAAAAAGGTGAAACCTTTAAAACGGACGATTTTCCGTAGCCCAAACCTTCAGGTTTGGGATTGCTGAAATCTCCAAAGCTAAGATGGCAGGGCGTTTACGCCCTTTTGTCGATACCACGGGCCTTGTCGTTTGAAGGGCGTAAACGCCCTGGACAATTTATCGGTTCTTTTAATCCCCGGGCTGAAGCCCGAGGCTAAGGAATCAATTATTCATTGCTGATTACTGTGGTCATGGATTTCATTTAAACCAGTCAAAACCATATTTTTTGATTATAAACCTTATCCTTCATTCCTCAACCTTAGTACAAACCTGTTACCCACTGATTTTGAAAGGTTTCACCTTTTGAAAAGGTGAAACCTTTAAACCCCTCAAAAAGTAAAACCTATAGTATGGGGGGATTACCTGTTCTCAAAAACCAGCGCTCCATCTCTGACATCAAGCAAAATCTGGTCTTCACGGTTCACTTTTCCTGCCAGAATCATTTTCGAGAGTTCGTTCATCACGTTTTTCTGGATGATTCGTTTAACCGGCCTTGCACCATAATGCGGGTCAAAACCTGCCTGACCAATCCAGGCAACGGCAGCTTCGGAAACCGAAATGTGGATGCCGTTTTTCTCCAGTAATCTGATAAGCAAATTAACCTGGAGACGGGCAATTTCGCTGATTTGCTTTTCGGATAAAGGCCTAAACATGATGATTTCGTCAACGCGGTTGAGGAATTCCGGCCTGATGGTTCGTTTGAGCAATTCAAAAACTTCGGTCCGGATTTTTTCAAACATTGCTTCACCGGTACCAGCATTGTCGGTTCCAAGACTTTCCTGGATGAGCATCGAGCCAATATTTGAGGTCATGATGATGATGGTATTTTTAAAATCCACCAAACGTCCCTTATTATCGGTCAAACGGCCATCATCCAAAACCTGCAGTAAAATATTAAAAACATCGGGATGGGCTTTTTCGATTTCATCCAAAAGTACCACCGAATATGGTTTCCGGCGGACAGCCTCCGTCAATTGGCCGCTTTCGTCGTAGCCAACATAGCCTGGAGGCGCTCCAATCAACCTCGAAACCGTGTGCCGTTCCTGGTATTCCGACATATCGATCCGCACCATCGAATTTTCGTCGTTAAAGAGGAATTCTGCCAGGGCCTTTGCCAGCTCTGTTTTTCCAACGCCGGTAGTTCCCAGGAAAATAAACGAACCAATCGGCCTGCGGGCATCCTGCAAACCAGCGCGGCTCCTCCTAATGGCATCAGAAACTGCGGAGATAGCCTCCTCCTGCCCCACTACCCGCTCATGAAGATGCTGCTCGAGTTGCAGCAATTTTTCCCGTTCACTCTGCAGCATCCTGTTTACCGGAATTCCTGTCCATTTCGACACGATTTCGGCGATACATTCGGCATCCACTTCCTCGTTAATCATGGGGCTGTCGCCCTGGATTGTTGTAAGTTTTACCTTCAATTTTTCGAGATCATCCTCAACTTGTTTAATTTTTCCATACCTGATTTCGGCAACTTTTCCAAAATTGCCATCGCGTTCGGCCTGATCCGACTGGAATTTCAGATTTTCGATGTCGTTTTTCCTGACCTGGATAGCCTCAACAATCTCCTTTTCGGCCTGCCATTTGGCTCTGAGAATATTCCGGCTGTCGCTGAGATTTGCGATCTCCTCGTTTAGCTGAGTCAGTTTTTCTTTATCCTTTTCACGTTTGATGGCTTCCCGCTCAATTTCGAGATGCCTGATGCGGCGCTCGATTTCATCCAGTTCTTCGGGTAACGAATTAATTTCAAGCCGTAGTTTTGATGCGGCTTCATCGATCAGGTCGATGGCTTTATCAGGCAAAAACCGGTCGGTGATGTAACGCTGCGAAAGCTCAACTGCCGCAATGATGGCGTCATCTTTAATGCGGACGTGGTGATGCGTTTCGTAACGCTCCTTCAACCCCCTCAAAATCGAGATGGCATCGAGCGTATCAGGCTCATTCACCATCACAATCTGGAAACGGCGTTCGAGGGCTTTATCTTTTTCAAAATATTTCTGATATTCTTTTAAAGTCGTTGCCCCGATGGCCCGGAGTTCGCCTCTGGCAAGAGCCGGTTTTAAAATATTTGCGGCATCCATAGCTCCTTCACTGGCACCGGCGCCCACCAGAGTATGGATTTCATCAATAAAAAGTACAATGTCGCCATCCGAGCCGACAACTTCTTTGATTACACTTTTGAGCCGTTCTTCAAATTCACCTTTATATTTGGCGCCAGCAATCAATGAGCCCATATCCAGCGAAAAAATCTGCTTCGATTTCAGGTTTTCTGGCACGTCACCATTGATAATCCTGTGTGCAATTCCTTCGGCTATGGCTGTTTTTCCAACGCCGGGTTCGCCAATCAAAATCGGGTTATTCTTGGTGCGCCGCGATAAAATCTGTAAAATCCTTCTGATTTCTTCATCACGACCAATTACGGGGTCAAGTTTGCCGCTGGCGGCAAGTTCGTTCAGATTGCGGGCATAACGGTTTAAAGCATTATAGCTGTCTTCGGCAGTCTGGCTTTTCACGGTTGCCCCTTTCCGCAAATCTTTGATGGCTTCGATGAGCTTTTTCTTAGTAACGCCATATTCGGCAAGCAAAGCGGCGGTTTTATCATTTACCGACAAAATCCCAAGCAGCACATGTTCGATTGAAACAAATTCATCATTAAACTCCTTTAAAAAACTCAAAGCTTTTTGTAATGCAGTGTTTGCATCTGGCGAAAGATAGACCTGTCCACCCGAGACTTTCGGGAATTTTTGAATGATTTTATCAAGGTCACCTGCCAAGGCAATAATGTTTGTGTCCATTTTTTTGAGTAAAAACGGGATCACATTTTCATCACTGGCAAGGATACCTTTTAATATATGTGCATTTTCGATTTGCTGATGCTGAAATCCGGAAGCGATGTCTTGTGCTTCCTGCACGGCTTCCTGAGCTTTTAAGGTGAAATTATTCAGGTTCATTTTTTTTCCTTTCGTTTAATTTTGGTTAAAACGGCTTTAGCAAGAATGTTGCCACCGGGCACTTTTGAGAAAACTTTGAAATTGTGGCAGCTAAATTGTTCATTATGAATGACTTTTTGTCGTTTGTTTTGGAGAATATCATATTCTTTCAGTTCAGGAAAGCATATCCGGAAAACAATTTGGATTTTCGTAACTCAATGTTTACAGACCAAACAGGTTCTTGCCTGGTAGATTTTAAAACTTCCCTGGGTTTTGAAAATTTAAAAAAACATTCCTCCTATCAAAATAAACCTCAAAAGCCACTTGCACCTTAAATATTTTCGGACAGAGGCAATAAAAACTACAACTTTGCATTTTCAATTTTTCACTTTCAAAAACCTGAATTCATTGAATCAAAACGAAATTAAAAAGACTGTTGTCATCGGAGCAAGTTCAAATCCATCGCGTTACGCGCACACTGCGGTGCTTCAGCTTACCGGAATCAATGTTCCGGTAATCGCTCTCGGACTTAAAAATGAGATGATCGGAGCCATCGAAATATTGACCGGATTTCCTGAAATCGAAAATGTGCACACTGTAACGATGTATGTTGGTCCAAAAAAACAGCCTCAATACTACGATTACATTTTAAACCGTTTAAAACCCAAACGAATCATTTTTAATCCGGGAACCGAAAATAAGGAATTTGAAGAATTAGCTACCGTAAATAATATTAAAGTAATGAATTACTGTACTTTAGTAATGATTTCGAATGGTATTTTTTAGTGAAAATCCGTTGTAAATTTTTTTTGGCTATTTTCGTGCCCGCTTGACGAGTAAATAATACGTAAACCTGTGTCTGCCGAATGATGTATTTAAAAAGATTATTTTTTCTGATTTTATTTTTTGTTGCTGTTTTTTCATTTCGGATTCATGCACAGGAAACCCTCCTGACCGATACAACCTGGGTTTGCCTTGCCGATAGCGCAAAACTCGATGCGGGTCCGGAATTTTTAAGCTATTTCTGGTGGAATACGGGCGAAAACACCCAAACGATCTGGGTTAAAGAAAATGGGCTTTACAAGGTATCGTGCGACACCACTGAATCAGCTCCTCCGGTTTTGGATTCCACCTTCGTCTTTTTTCAAAGGGCCAAAATTATGCAGGAAGACACCATCATCACCTGCTACGGCCATTTGTACCCTGTAACTTTATGCGTTGATGCGGATACGCTGAAATATTTGTGGACCTGCAGCGACCCCGATTACACCATCGAAAATGACACTGCCTTTTGTGTTGAAGTTATTCCTGAATCGGATACCACCACTTTTTATGTTTCCATTTCCGACAGTCTGAATTTCATGACCTGTGTTGACAGCGTTAAAGTTTTTCTTTATCCCCGGATTAAATTCGATACCGTCACTCAAATTAACATGGGCTGTCCGGGTACTTGCAAAGGACAATTAGAAGTGCTTGTTTCAGGTGGACTACCACCCTATTCATATCGCTGGGCAACGGCACCGCCACAGTTCGACTCGATTGGTTTTGGACTTTGTGAAGCAAAATACAAGTTTACAGTTTATGATAAATACATCTGCATCCGCGACACCATGCTTGATGTAAAGGTTTACGATATGCCCGAGGTTAAGATCAATTTTGAGCCTGAAACTGTTTATATTAAAAATCCGGTTGTTACTTTTACTTTTGAGAACAACAGTGCCGACAGCATTCAGATTATCGACTGGAACTGGAATTTTGGCGACAGCACCTATTCAACCCAGGAAGCTCCAGTTAAGGTTTTTGAAGATGTAAGAATGTACAATGTCTGGTTAAAATATACCACGAGCGACGAATGCATCGATTCGGTAAAAATTGATGTTGACGTTAAAGCAGTTAAATTAAAAATCCCCAATATTTTCACACCCAATGTCGAAGATGACATTAACCCTTTGTGGGTTATCGAAAACCTTGAAAATTATATGAGCAACGAAGTAATGGTTTTTAACCGTTACGGAAAAAAAGTGTTTTCGAAAACCAATTATGCGAGCGACTGGGACGGAGATAACCTGCGGGATGGTGTTTATTTTTATGTACTCAAAGCCGAGGGTTATTTCGGCACCGATACCTATCGGGGGTCCGTCACCATAATCCGACGGCAATAATTTTTCTGCAAATCAATTTATTCATGAATTCCTGCAAATTAACCACACTCCTTGTCAGCCTGTTTTTGTTGTCAATTTTTTCAGGATGCAGAAATTCAAACGAAAAGGATAAATCGCAATCCGGGCTTAATCAATTGACCATTTTTCATGCCGGCAGCCTCTCGATGCCCGTAAAAGAAATCGTTGAAGCATTTACCACGACTCATCCTGAAGTTAAAATATTAACCGAATCGGCGGGCAGCGTTGCTTGTGCCCGTAAAATTACCGACCTCAAGAAGCCATGCGATGTTTTCCTTTCGGCAGATTATCAGGTAATTGATAACTTTTTAATTCCGCACTTTGCAAGCTGGAACCTAAAATTTGCTTCAAATGAGATGGCTTTGGTTTACACCGAAAAATCGAAATACAGCAAAGCGATAACCGCCAAAAACTGGCCTGAGATTTTGCTAAAAGAAGATGTCTTTTATGGCCGTTCTGACCCAAATTCGGATCCTTGCGGGTATCGCACAGTTTTTACTCTTCAACTTGCCGGAAAATATTTCGCTAAGCCAAATCTTGCTGAGCAAATCCTCAAAAAGGATCAACGGTTTATCCGGCCAAAAGAAGTCGATTTAATCGCGATGCTTCAAACAAATGCCATCGACTATATTTTTATTTATCGTTCGGTTGCCGTGCAACACCAATTGCCATTTATAATTCTGGCAGATTCGGTTAACCTGGGAAATCCTGAACTTGCAAAATGGTATTCCACAGTTTCGGCAGAGATTAACGGAAATAAACCCGACGAAACAATTACCCAAACCGGAGAACCCATGGTTTATGGGTTAACGGTTCCTGCCAATTCACCCAATCCAAAACTTGCCCTGAAATTTGTTGAGTTTTTACTTTCGTCTGGAAATGGAATGAAAATAATGATCAAAAATGGCCAGCCATCAGTGATTCCTTCATTTACAAGTACCTTTTCCAAACTTCCTGAAACGATTAAACCTTTCGCTTCTCCAAAATAATTTCCCAATTTCGATACGAGTTTCCAGGTTTGTAAGCGAAAAAATGCTTTATTTGCACCCGATATGCACAAATATTCATATCCAAAAAAATAAATTAATGAAAACAAAAAAACTCTTATTCTTAGCTTTGGTAACCATTTTATTCGGTTGCAACATTCAAAATTCAAAACCCTCAAAAGCAGATTCTGCGACTACTTCAACACAAAAAACACTGGTTGATACCGCGGATCTGACCAATAATTTTTACGACAATGAACCCACATTTGAATTAAAAATGCTGCCGCTCATGGTTGTGGGTGAAATTGCCAACCCGGGAACAGTTGATTTTTCTAAATTGCCTGTTCATTCGGTGATTGTTAAGGAAACGTTATTGGACGGCACCGTGGATAAATTTACCGGCGCCTACCGCTATGACGGCTATTCACTTTTTGATATTTTAAACGAATACCAGCTCAATAAAGCCAACAGCAAAGAATTCAAGCCAATCATCGACCTTTATGTTGTTGTTGAAAGTCAGAGCGGTGAAAAAGTAATTTTTAGCTGGGGCGAAATTTATTATCCCAATCATTTGCATGAAATTCTTATCGCAAAATCCATTATGCGGATCGTACCCTCCAAAACCAAAGATATGTGGCCGTTGGGCGATAATTCGAAAATCATCGCTGCCGGCGACCTGATTACCGAACGAAATATCGAAAATCCGGTTAAGATTACGGTAAAATCAGTCAAAATGACTTTTGAGGTTGATCGTGAGATTAAGATGTTTTATCCCAAATTTGATGTTTATACTGATGGAAAAATGATCCGGACAATTTCGGAACAACCATCCGGAGCTAGGGAAATTACATACGAAACAATATTTTACGGCAGAGGCCGCGGAATTCACAGCACAACTCCTTTTCACGGGGTGATGTTAAAAGATATTTTCAAGGATGTGACTTCGAGAAGTAAATTAAATATTCAAACCGGGATGCTTGTTGTGGCTGCGCTTGATGGTTATCGCACAATTTTTACGTATTCTGAAGTCTTCAACCGCAACGATCAGTCTGAATCAATTTTGATTTACGAGCCTAAAAATGAAGATGGTGGAGCTTTTACACTGTTTCCGGCCAGCGACTTTTTCTCCGACAGGTCAGTTAAATCGGTAAAAAGCATTTATTTTGACACGGAAAAATAATTCCGTGAACAATGATCCATCGTGGTTTCAAAAATCATAGTAATTTCAGATTAACCCTTGCCTTCTTTGGCGGGCTGGTACTACTATTTATTGTAGCTCCATTGCTGGGATTGCTTTTCGGCACAACCACCGAATCGTTTGTATCTACCATAAATGACAAAGAAGTTACCAACAGCATTTGGCTTACACTGCTAACTTCGATGGCTGCTACCCTGATGATGGGTCTTGGTGCGATACCGCTGGCCTACATTCTCGCCCGTAAAAATTTTTGCTGTAAGCGTTTAATCCTTGGCATCATCGACCTTCCGGTTGTTATTCCACATTCGGCTGCCGGAATCGCGCTTCTGACCATCCTTTCGAGAGATGGTGTGATTGGAAAAACAGCCGGAGCCTTCGATATAAATCTTGTTGGACATCCGCTTGGAATTATGGCAGCAATGGCTTTTGTAAGTGTGCCATTTCTGATTAATGCTGCAAGAGATGGCTTTGCTGAAGTTCCGGTAAGGCTCGAAAAAGCAGCGCAAAACCTAGGGGCCTCCCAAAGCAGAGTTTTCTTTTCGATATCATTGCCACTCGCAAAAAGAAGCATTATTTCGGGTTTGATTTTAATGTTTGCCCGCGGAATGAGCGAATTTGGCGCTGTTATTATCGTTGCGTACCATCCGATGATTACGCCGGTTTTAATTTATGAACGCTTCAATTCGTTCGGACTAAATTATGCAAGACCAGTGGCACTGCTCTTCATTGCGATATGCCTGCTGTTTTTCATAATTCTCAGAATGATTGTAAAAGAAAAAAAGTCGCATGCTTGAGGTCGTAAATCTATCGGTAAAATTTGAAGATTTCCACCTTCAAAATATCAATCTTCACATCAGAAAAGGAGATTACTTTGTGCTTGTCGGCCATTCAGGATCCGGAAAATCCATCCTTCTGGAAACGATTGCAGGCCTGATTTCACCGGATTCGGGTTCAATTCTGATGAATAAAACCGATATCACAAATTCCAAAACCGGTAGTCGGAAAATTGGACTGATGTTTCAGGATAACTCACTTTTCCCTCATTTATCGGTCAAAAGAAATATTGAATTTGCACTGCGCCTGAAAAGTAAAGACAAAAACCTAAACAGACAAAAAATAAACACCCTTGCCGGAAATTTTAATATCGGGCATTTGTTAAACCGGGATACTGAAACATTGTCGGGTGGGGAGATTCAGCGTGTGCTGCTTGCCAGGACACTTGCTTCGGGCCCTGAGATACTGATGCTTGACGAGCCGCTTTCGTCGATTGATTCGGTGTTTAAAGATGAAATTAAAACACTCCTCAGAAGCCTGAACAGAAATGGATTAACCATCATTCATGTTACACACGATTTTGAAGAAGCACTCGCCCTTGCCTCCAATATTGCTGTATTAAACGATGGCAAACTTTTAGCAACCGGCAGTCCTGAAGAAATCTTTAATAAACCGGCCAACGAATTTATCGCCAGGTTTTGCGGACATAAAAATTATCTGAAAGCCGATTTTAGCGTTGATGGGTTTGCTGTTGTAAATAAAAATCTGAGGATTGAGATTTCATTATCAAAACCAGAAACGGATCAAGGTGCCATTTTGATTGATGCTTCCGAAATTATTTTATCCAACGAACACTTTTCGTCAAGTGCCCGAAATGCCTTTAAGGGAAAAATTCTGGATATTTCAAAAACGAAATCCGGCGTTGAAGTCAGGGTTGATATCGGTATCCCTTTGATAGCGCTCATTACCTCCAATTCGAGCGATAGTCTAAAGTTAAAAATTGGCCAGGAAATTTGGTGCACTTTTAAAGCTTCATCGGTTCAGATTGTCCAATAAAATATTTTTCCTGAAAGATTTTTTCATACCTGCTTCGTTTAAAAATAGCCGGATTAATTAGTTATGAGCAACTTCCCTGTTGGCGTTAAAAAAGGTCCGAAAAAATTAATGTTAAGATTATTGAATTAACTTGTTTCGATGATATTTTTTTCTATTTTTAGCCATCTCAATTTAACTCGTCTTCACTTAATTTTCATTTTTTTTAACATTAGCAAAATGGAAATCCCTCAAACAAACTAAATATGTAGCATCATTTGATTGAATGGCGATAAATAATTATTAATCACTCAATTAAGTGAAGTTCTATTGAAAATAATATTTTTATCCTTACATGTTTTTTTTCAGAAAATCAATACTAAATAATATTTTTTTTTCACTTTTTTTGATACACTTTTGTAGACAAGTTTTTGAGGAAAGCTAATCTGAAATTCACAAGATTTCTTTTTAAAAAATCCAATTAATTCTTTTTTTTCTATTTAATTGATTCAAAGCGTTTAATAAATATTGTACATGGAAATTAATGCAAAATCTGTTTGGAGTAGTTGCCTTTCAATAATCAGGGATAATATTGATCATCAAAGTTTTAAAACATGGTTTGATCCGATTAAAGCGCTCAAGCTTGATGATAACGTATTGACCATCCAGGTGCCAAGTCAGTTTTTTTATGAATGGCTTGAAGAGCATTACATTAATCTTTTGCGAAAGACTATCAAAAAAGAACTTGGCCTGAACGGGAGGCTCGAATACAGCATTGTGATGGACAATGCTGTGAATAAGCAGGATCAGTACTCGATAATTATCCCAACCTCCAACCGGTCAGCAAAAAATAATCAGGATGTTTCGATGCCTATTAACCTTAGCAGTTCCTCAAAAACAATTCCTGATCCATTTATAATTCCGGGGATTCAAAAGGTTAAGGTTAATTCACAACTTGTCGAAAGATATTCGTTCGAAAATTTCATCGAAGGCGATTGTAACCGCCTGGCGCGTTCTGCCGGTTTGGCCATTGGAAAAAATCCGGGTAAAACTGCTTTTAACCCTCTGTTTATTTATAGTAAGGTGGGGCTGGGAAAATCACATCTGGCACACGCCATCGGCCTTGAAGTAAAGAATAATTTCCCCGAAAAGACGATCCTTTATGTTACCGCCGATCAATTCATGGCGCAATACATCGAATCGGTCCGAAATAACAATCAAACCGACTTTACCAATTTTTACCAGCTTATCGATGTGCTCATCATCGATGATATTCAGTTCTTAGCAGGAAAAGACAAAACCCAGGACGTATTTTTCCATATTTTCAACCAGTTGCACCAACGATCAAAACAACTGGTGATTACCTCGGATAAACCACCGGTTGATATCGAAGGTATGGAGCCCAGGTTGTTATCACGCTTTAAGTGGGGCTTAACTGCCGACCTGCAATTGCCCGACCTGGAAACCCGGATCGCCATTTTGCAAAAAAGACTTTACAACGACGGCATAACCATGCCCGAAAATGTGATCGAATACCTGGCATACAGCATCATTTCAAATATCAGGGAACTTGAAGGCGCGATGATTTCTGTTCTTGCTCAGGCTTCACTGAATAAAAAGGAAATTAATCTTGACCTTGCCAGGCAGATTGTTGAAAATTTCGTAAGAAACACCAACAAAGAAATTTCGATCGACTATATTCAAAAAATTGTTTCGGAGTATTTCGGGCTTACCGTTGACCAGATGAATTCGAAAACACGCAAAAGAAACATCGTACAAGCCAGGCAATTAGCCATGTTTTTTGCCAAAACCCACACCAAAACTTCACTTACATCCATTGGTTTGCATTGTGGAAATAAAGACCATGCCACAGTACTTCATGCCTGTAAAACCGTTCAAAATCTCATCGAGACCGACAAAGAATTTAAAGGTTATGCTGATGATCTCGAAAAAAAGATAAAATTATAATCCTGACGGTAAAATCCGAAAATGTTTTATTCTGATGATGAAAATCCTGATGGTATGTCTCGGCAACATTTGCCGCTCACCGCTTGCCGAAGGCATTTTAAGAGATAAATTTAAAAAAAGGAAAATCGCTGCAGAGGTTGATTCCTCCGGAACATCCAACTTTCATTTTGGTGAACGACCTGATCCCCGCACCATCGAAGTAGCTGACAAACATAATATCGACATCCGTAGCCATCGTGGCAATCATTTTACTGTTGGTGATTTCGACAAATATGATAAGATTTACGCCATGGATTTGTCCAACTTCCGCAATGTGCTTAAACTTGCCCGAAGCGAAAATGACCGTTCAAAGGTTGAAATGATACTCAATGTTTCAAATCCAGGAATGAATATGGAGGTTCCCGATCCTTATTATAGTGGTAACGACGGTTTTGAACTGGTTTACCGCATGCTTGATCAGGCCTGCGAAATAATCGCAAATTCAGTTGAAACAAAATAATCAACCCGATGACTTACGATTTTACAAAAGTTCCGGACAAGCAGCAAATCGACGAAGCCGCTGAACGCATTAAAAAATACATTCACCATACTCCGACACTTTCTTCAGCAAACCTTAATGAGATGTTTGGCTGCGAAATGTTTTTTAAATGCGAAAACCTTCAAAAGGCCGGAGCTTTTAAATCCAGGGGCGCTGTTAATGCCGTTTTTTTATTGAATGAAACAGAAATAAGAAAAGGTGTAGCAACCCATTCTTCAGGAAACCATGCAGCCGCATTAGCCAGGGCAGCAATATTAAGAAACGCTTCAGCCCATATTGTCATGCCCGAAAATTCCTCAAAGGTGAAGATTGCGGCAGTTAAAAATTATGGTGGAATTATCACTTTTTGTGAATCAAATCTGGAATCCCGCGAAAGTACGCTCGTTAAAGTAATCCGGGAAACGGGTGCTACCGAAATCCATCCATACAACGACCCACGAATTATTGCAGGACAGGCCACAGCAGCAAAAGAACTAATCGGAGATACCGGTTTTTTGGATATTATCATGGCTCCTGTTGGCGGTGGAGGCCTATTAAGCGGAACAGCACTGGCAACAAGCTATTATTCGGAAAAAACCAAAGTAATTGCTGCTGAACCCGAACAGGCCAATGATGCCTGGAAATCATTTAAAAGTAAAAAGTTTGTGCCTTCCATCAACCCCGACACCATAGCTGATGGATTAAGAACATCCCTCGGAAGCTGGACCTTCCCGATTATTATGGAGCATGTTGATGATATTCTTACCGTTAGTGAAGCCAACATCGTAAAAGCCATGAGATTGATCTGGGAGCGGATGAAAATCATTACCGAACCTTCATCAGCAGTGCCGCTTGCTGCAATTATGCAGCATCCGGAGGTCTTCGCTCATCAAAAAGTGGGGATTATTATTTCGGGTGGCAATGTTGATTTTGATCATTTACCCTGGTAATAAAAACCCTGACCATGCTTGAAACTGCGCTCTACCTTATTCCTGTTACGCTTGGTGATAATCCGCCTGCGAGCGTATTACCCACATTAAATTTTGAGATTATCGCCGGATTAAATGAGTTTATTGTCGAAGATGTGCGTTCGGCACGGCGGTTTTTGCGGAAGGCAGGGTTTACAAAAAATTTCGATGAGGTTGTTTTTCATGTCTTAGATCAACACACCTCCAAAATCGAAATCCCGACTTTTATCAATTCACTGAAACAGGGAAAACCTGTTGGGTTATTGTCAGAAGCCGGAACGCCCTGCGTAGCCGATCCGGGTTCAGAAATTGCAAAAATGTGTCAGTCGGGAAATATTAAGGTGATTCCTTTGGTTGGTCCGTCGTCAATTATCCTTGCATTGATGGCCTCAGGTTTTAACGGACAACAATTTATTTTTCATGGCTATCTTCCCGTGGATAAAGAAGCCCGAAATCGGCGTATCAGGGAAATCGAAAACATAGCTCACCGCGAAAACTATACACAGATTTTTATCGAAACACCTTATCGCAACAACCAGCTTTTAGAGGCTTTGCTGGCAACTTGTGCGGATAAGACCCTGATTTGTATTGCTTCAAACCTCACCACCACCGACGAATTTATTTCAACCAAGAGCATCGCAGCCTGGAAAAAATCAAAGGTTGATCTGCATAAAAAACCGACCGTTTTTCTGCTTTACAAATAATTTTTCCTGCTGAGGACTTTTTGAATTTCTTAGAATTTAAAATTGGTGAGAAATTCAGAAATCTCCACCCCATTTTCGAGTTCAAGTTTTTGCCTGAGGCGCGATTTCCGCGTGTAAACGGCTTCGGGAGAAGTTTCGAGAAACTCGGCAATTTCGACATTTAAAAACCTTTGCCGTAAATACGAACAAAGCCGGAGGTCGTCGAAGGTCAATTTTGGAAAACAACGCTTGAGTTCACGATGAAAATCCTGATTATTTTTATCAATAAACAAATTGGTAATCATTTCTTTAACCTGCTTTATTTCAAGTCGTGCAACAGGATTTCTGTCCTTGATAAGCTTATCCATCTGACTTCGGAGATCGTAAAATAAAGTCACATGATCGAGGTCAGTTTTTTGCCTTTCGAGTTCTTTTTCACGTATTTCACCCTGATTTACCTTTTCGATAACCAGATTTTTCTCGAGGTTGTTTAACTGCTTTTCTTCAAGTTCGACAATGAGTTTCTGAAGTTGTTCCTTATTTTTCAGCAACTCATTTCCGATACGTTCCTTTTCTTCGATTTTGCTTTTAATCCCAACATGGGTATTGACGCGGGCAAGCAATTCCTCCGTTTTAAATGGTTTTGTAACATAGTCAACGGCGCCCAGTTCAAAACCTTTGACAACATTTTCGGTTTCAGCTTTGGCTGTTAAAAAAATCACCGGTATATTTTTAGTCTCCGGGTCTTCCTTTAGCCGCCTGCAAACTTCGAATCCGTCCATCAGCGGCATCATGATGTCGAGCAAAATCAGATCGAAATTGATTAATTTGACTTTTTCGAGGGCAACAATACCACTTTTTGCGAAAGTGATATTATATTCTTTTGTACGTAATATATTGGCTGCCAGCTCGATATTTTTAGGAACATCGTCAACAATCAGAATCTTGTATTTTTTACTATTTTCCATTTTGTTTAATTTTCGTTTTCGGGAAGTGTAAAATTAAACACACTGCCCTTGCCTTCTTCACTTTCGACCCATAAAGTTCCACCGTGTTTTTCGATAAATTCTTTGGTGATCACCAAACCAAGCCCTACCCCTTTTTCTCCTTTTGTCCCCCATCGCGGATCTGATTTAAATCCTGTAAACAAATTTTCGAGGGTATTTTTATCCATTCCAATACCAGAATCTTTAACCGAAACCACCAGAAAACCCTTTTCGTATCGCCTGGCTTTAATGGTTATTATTCCTCCCGGTGAAGAGAATTTGATGGCATTCGACACCAGGTTTCTCAAAATCGTTTTCAGTGCATTTTTATCGGCAAACACATTGTATTGTTCGATCAGGTTGGTTTTTAGGATAATCGATTTATTCTTTGCCACACCAGCCAGCAAATTACATGTATCGTGAATGATGCTGTTCAGACTTATGATTTTAGGCTGATAAACCATCCTGCCCTGCTGATTTCTGGCCCAGTAAAGCAGGTTTTCGAGCAGCGAATAGGCCGATCCAATGGAATTCAACATGGCTTTGATGAAAGACTGCATATTGGAATTATCCATCACTATTTCCTCATTGGCAATCATTTCGAGGGATTCACGGATGCTTCCAAACGGGCCGAGCAAATCGTGGCTGATAATCGAAAACATCTTATCCTTGGTATCGTTGGCCTCCTGAAGCTTGATGTTAGCCAGTTCGAGCGCTTCGAGTGAACGTTTGAGTTTGATCTGTGTTTCGACCCGCGAAATCAATTCGCGGCCATTGAATGGTTTGGTTACATAATCAGCGCCACCGAGCTCAAAAGCCTTCACAACATTTTCCGATTCGGTTTTTGCAGTTAAAAAAATGATGGGGACTTTTTGGGTTGAAGGATCGGTTTTGAGCCTTTCACAAACTTCGTAACCATCCATTTCGGGCATCATAATATCAAGTAAAATGAGGTCGAAATCGATGAATTGTGCCTTTTCGATGGCAACAGCCCCGGTTTGTGCAAAGGAAATATTATAATTGTGCGACCGCAGGATTTTGGCTGCAACCCTGATGTTTATTGCATTGTCATCGACTAGAAGTATTTTGGGACGTGAATCCATTTATTTTGGGAATAAAATGCCGGTTTACCGATAATCAAATTTTCTTCAAATTTAATGATAGAAATGAGATATCCAAGTTTTCATCACATTAATGCGCATCTTTTCTTAGCAAAACCTTGAGTTTGGTAATAAGTTTTGGAAATTCTTTCAACGATTCTTCCATTTTATTCAAATCGAAATTATCGACATAATGCAGGAGGTCATCGCCAAATTTGATCAGCTCGGGAATTTTAAATTTTTCGCCGGTGGTTTTTACGCTGCCGGCAAAGGTTTCGATTCCGTCGGACATCTGAAATTCGATGGCTTCTTTCCATAGAGTCAACAAAATGCCATCGAATAATTGAATTAATTCGGACCTCTTGTCATTGGTTAACTTTCGGCTCTTTTTACCCTTTGATTTTACCTTCGGTATTTCTGCTGTTGACGAAGGTTTTACGGTTTGGGTATGTTTTAAAAATCCGGACATTTCATGGTACAATTCCGAGCGGGACACCGGTTTACGGAGATAACCATCAAAATATTGCGCATACTCTTTGTCCTGTTCTTCCCGTTTAACGGAAGCCGTTAAAGCAACGATGGGGATTTTGCTTGTTTCGGAGGTGGTTTTGATGATTCTGGCTGCTTCAAAACCATTCATAACAGGCATCCGGATATCCATAAAAATCAGGTCTGGTTTATGTTGCAAGGCAAGGGCCACGGCTTTTTCGCCATCTTCAGCCTCGATTACCTGCATGGTTTTGGTCGAGAAATTTTCGATAATCAACAGACGGTTTAACTCGATATCATCAACAATCATAATCAGAGCTGGCTCAAAAACGATATGCGAATAATCAAAATCATCGATGCCATTTATGTGATCAAGGCCTGAACCAATTTCGACATCCTTCAGCCGAAACTCAAAAGTTGAGCCTTTTCCGGGTTGGCTTTTCAGGGTGATTTCGCCTTTCATCATTTCGACAAGCCGCTTGCTGATGGACAAACCAAGACCTGTTCCGCCGTATTTACGCGTACTTTGGCCACTTTGCTGCTGGAAAGCATCAAAAATCCGCTCATGCTGATCGGCAGGAATTCCGATCCCTGTATCTTCAACCGAAACCAACAAGTCGATTTTGCTGCTATCATCGCGGGCTATCAACTTCTTAACCGAAAACCTGACATAGCCATGTTGCGTAAACTTTATGGCATTTCCGATCAGGTTAAAAATAACCTGGCGCAGACGGACCTCATCAAGAATGAGACTTGGTGGAATTTCATCGTCAACATCAATGATAAAATCGATTTTCTTCTCTTCAATTTTGAGGGCAAAAATCTGTTTGATTTCGTTGATGAGCGAATAAGGGTTTATTGGCTCATACCTGAATTCGAGCTTACCCGCCTCAATTTTCGAGAGGTCGAGAATGTCGTTGATCAACAGGAGCAGGTTTTTACCACCCGATTTTATACTTTCGAGGTAGCTCATTTGTTTTCGCTCGGTAACGAGGCTTTCAAGCAATTCGGTAAAGCCAATTACAGCATTAAGCGGCGTCCGGATTTCATGGCTCATATTCGCCAGAAACTCCGATTTGGCCCGATTTGCTTCGATCGCTTCTTCACGTGATCGTTGAAGCTCTTCCTGTAAAGTTTTGGCCTTCGAAATATCATTGATGGTTCCGATAGCAAGCATGCGTTTGTTGGTAACATCATAATAGGGTGAAACCGACAAATCGGCCCAAAAAACACTGCCGTCCTTTTTGATGTATCGTTTTTCGAGCCGGTAGCTTTCATTTTCCCGGTCGAAAAGTTGTTTTAGCGGTTTGCGACTTTTTTCGCGGTCATCAGGATGTGTAATATCCTGAATTTTGATTTGCTTTAATTCGTCGGCGGTGTAACCCATCATCCGCGCCAAAGCGTCGTTTGCCTGGAGAAAGTTTCCATTTTCGTCAACAACATCAATTCCAACAGCGGCATTCGAAAAAATGAGCCTGAAATTGCTTTCGCTTTTCTGAAGGGCTTCTTCGGCATGTTTGCGGTCGGTAATGTCGGTAACGCTGATGGCATAAGAAACGATTTCATCCTGCTGGTTTTTTATCAGGAAGAAATTTTCGATGGTGTGAATAACTTCGCCATCCTGCCTGATCATGTCGATTTCGCCGGTCCATTGGCCTTTTTCTTTAACAACAGGCAATATTTCGTGCATCAGCTTGTGGTAATGTCCGTTGAGATAAGTTTCGGAAATAGTCTTTCCAATAACATCCGAAGGAGAATTAAAACCTGCCATTTTTGATAAGGTCGAATTGACGTAGGTAATTCTTCCGTCGAGGCCTGCCATTCCCAGGCCAATCCCCGACTCTTCGGCAAAGAGTTTAAAAATCCGGAGTTGCTCCTCGGCCTTTTTCAAATCGGTGATATCCCGCGCACTTACAGTAATTCCCGAAATTGTGCCATCCATTTCGCGTACCGGATTATATTTTGCATCCATAAAACGCCTCCCTGAAACCGCAAAATCAAACCAATACTGGTCACTCACGTTTTCGCCAAGCAGGCACCTGTCGATGTTGGGTTTGATAATCGAATCGAAAATTTCCTGCCCAAAAACCTCAGCAACAGTTTTGCCTTCGATTTCGCCGGCCTTTTTGTTGTAGGCATCAAGATACGACTGATTTACGTTAACGTACCGGTACCCTGTATTTATCAGCGACATTAACTCACTCGAAGAGGAAACGATAAGCAGGTATTCGCGAAGTTTATCTTCGGTTTTCTTTTGGTCGGTTATGTCGCGGATAGTGCCGATGAGCACCTGTTTTTTCTGATCTACATCTCCCAAAAGGCTCACCTCTTCAAGAATCCAGCGATGCTGACCGTCGGGATGTGAAATCTGGTAAGTGTATGATTCGGTTGAACCTTTGAGAATCGCCCGTTGAATTTTCTTTTGGATGAAATCGCGGTACTCGTGATGAATAATGCCGGATAAGTCGTGAAGCAGTTGACTGTAACTTGTTGATGGATGAATACCAAAAATCCTGAAAAAATATGCCGAGCCATGAAAATTGTCGGTATCAATTTCCCATGCCCAGCTGCCAACTCCGGCAATTTCCTGCGCTTTGGTCAGATTAAACTCGCTTTCGCGCAAGGCTTCTTCGGCATATTTCCGCCTCGTAATATCCGTTCCAATCGAAATAATGCTTTTGGGATTTCCCTGCTCGTCGGTTAATAATTTACTGATCCACGAAATCCACATCTTTTTATCACCTGAAACCGCAAAATGGGTTTCATTTTCCGAGACTTTAAGATTACGAACCAATAAATCGTGCATCATCTTTTGAATCTTTTCTGTTAATTCTGCACTGATTGGCGGATTAACAGCAGCAATATTTTTCCCGGTTAAACCGGATGACTGACGCCCAAGGATTTCCCCGGCAAAAGGATTCATATATTCGATAATACCTTCAGGAGAAAGCCTGATGATGACCGAGTTTGCATTTTCGACAATCTGGCGATAAACCTGAAGCGATTCCTGAGCGATTTTTTCGCTGTTGCGGATATTCTCCAGCTCCATGGCCATTTCACGGCTATGCTGTTCCAGTTGATTGTAGGCTAAATCACCTTCCATAGTTTCATCAATAACTTGTCAGAAAATTCATCAGCTAAAATAGTATAATTATGTCGCATCCATTTGCGTTGAAAATGATTAAATCAGGCTCACATTCAGGATTTCTTCGGCTTTCCCTGCCTGCGTTCGACCTGACCGGTTTCAATTTCGGTTGTTGTTGCTTCGCGAACCTCAACAATTTCGCCTTTAAAAAACAAATCCTGTCCGGCCAAAGGATGGTTAAAATCCATTTTTACCTTCGTTGGCGTAATTTCAAGAATCTTCCCGTTGAAGGGAATGCCTGCTTCGGTTTCCATGGGAAAATAGCTACCCACTTCCAGAGTTTCTTCGTCCAGAGAGGCATCATCAAGAAAAACTGATTTATTCAACTCAACAATCGCCTTTTCGTTATAGGGGCCATAAGCATCTTGACTTTTGAGACCGAACTCAAATATATCGCCGGCGCAAAGCCCCAGCAGGCGCTTTTCGAAAGGCTCCAAAATGCCACCATGCCCGTAAACGATTTTCAATGGCCGCGACTTTGTAACCTTTTGGATGCTCTCGCCGACAGCATTGGTAATTCGCAGTTCGTAAACAAAACCTACAACCCTATCTTTTCCGATATTCATATTTAAGAATTTTTATAGGCCGCGAAGGTATTACAAAACCATTTTTTATTTGCTGTTAATATTTGTTGGGCTACATTTGCGGCTATTAAAAACTTCATTCATCAATTGCAATTACCATGAAAAAACACTTTTTTTATACCTTGATTGGCGGATTTCTGCTGACAATATCCTTTTTATTAAACGACGTTCAGGCGCAGGAAACCCCCGGCCAGCCTTACAAAAAGATGTGGGCCAAGTCATTTTTAAATCAAAAAGCCCCTGATTTTGTCGTCGAAAAATGGCTGAGTGAACAACCGGCTACCAAAGGAAAATTTATCATGATCGATTTTTGGGCTACCTGGTGCGGCCCCTGTAAAAAGGCCATTCCTGAACTGAACAAATGGCACGAAAAATATAGCAAAAATATGGTTGTAGTGGGATTAAGCGATGAAACCGAACAAAAGGTAACTTCGATGAAGACTCCCGTGATAGGCTATTACAGCGCCATTGATACCCAAAAACGACTAAAAAGTACATTCGCGGTAACAGGCATTCCGCACGTGGTGATTATCGACCCAAAAGGAATTGTAAGATGGGAAGGTTTCCCGTTTTTAGCGGGTTATGAGCTTACCGACGCGGTTTTGGAAGACCTGTTTAAAAAATATGGCGAATAATTTTCCATTCAAAAACTAAAATCATTGAACGCTGTCCTCAGTATTGAACGACTTACAAAACGATACGGCCATATTCATGCCATCGATCAGCTTGATCTTGAAGTGGAAAAAGGCAGTATTTACGGCTTGTTAGGCCCGAATGGCAGCGGAAAAACCACTACACTGGGCATCATCCTCGACATCATAAAACCCAATGAAGGCAGTTACCGCTGGTTTGGAAACGAACCTTCGCATCACAGCCGTAAAAGAATTGGCGGTACTTTGGAACATCCCATTTTTTACCCGTATTTGTCCGCTGAAAATAATCTCAGAATCATTGCCCGAATTAAGGAAAAGCCATTTGACAATATCGGAGAAATCCTGAAAACTGTTGAGCTTTTCGACCGTAAAGACGACAAATTCAGGACATTTTCTTTGGGAATGAAACAACGTCTGGCCATTGCTTCAGCCCTCATCGGCAATCCGGAAGTTCTGATTCTCGACGAACCCACCAATGGCCTCGACCCACAAGGCATTGCCGAAATCAGAAACCTCGTGATAAAAATCGCCAACGATGGAATTTCGGTGATTCTGGCAAGCCATCTGCTCGACGAAGTCCAGAAAATGTGTACCCACGTGGCTGTCCTCAAAAAAGGCAAAAAACTCTATTCCGGCCCGGTTGATGAGGTTTTGGCAATGTCGGACACCATCGAGCTCGGAGCAAATAATCCGGAGATTTTAGTTAACGCCTTACTTGATTTCGATGGAATAAAAAACCTCCACAAAGAAGGTAATTTGCTGGTTGGCAAATGTGCCGAGGGAGTTTCTGCCAGCGATGTAAACGAATTTCTTATCGAAAAAGGCATCGTTTTGTCGCATCTTAATCTGAGGAAGAAAACACTCGAAGACCAGTTTTTGGAAATTTTACATCAATCAAAATGATCAGGCTCTTTAACATCGAATGGGAAAAGCTTAAAAGCTACCGCGCATTTTGGGTGATGGTAATTTTGTACCTTTTCATTCTTGCGACGATCATCTTCGGGCTGCCTGCTTTCCTGGATTTTCTTGCATCAAAAACCGATGATAACGTCGCCATAAAAGCCTTTAAACTCATCGTTTTCAACTTCCCCGACATCTGGCAAAACATCAGCTACGTGGCCAGCATGCGGGCTTTCATTAAAATAATCCTTGCAATTATTGTGGTGATCATCATCACCAACGAATTTACTTTTCTTACCATCCGCACCAATATTTTGAGCGGGTTGAGCCGGACTGAATTTCTCCTGGGCAAAATGGAAGTTATTTTTATGCTGAGTTTACTTTCGACGGCGGCAATTTTCCTTTCCGGATTATATCTTGGATTGACCAATTCTTCGGTAATTACCGCAGGTGCAATTATCGGCAAAACTGTTTATTTGCTGGCTTACTTTATCGAGGTATTTACTTTTTTGATGTTTGCTTTTCTGATTGCAGTCCTGGTAAAGAAAACCGGATTTTCGGTGATCATTTTGCTGCTCTATCCGCTTATCGAAGTGATTATTCAATACAATTTCATTCCTGAAAATTTCCACAAATATTTACCGCTCAACGCGATGAATCATCTGATCTGGTCACCGAATACTTCGCTCATCAAGGTTAAAACACCCGAATTTAATATGGATTTCCAGGAGTTTCTATCTTTTTCGGATGTGGTGGTTTGCCTTTTGTATGGGGTATTTTTCACGACGATCATTTATTTTTATCTGAAAAAGAAAGACCTGTAAATTTATCGCACATTGTTCCGGCTTTTCTGATCAACATCACACCTCACAAAATATGACAAAAGACGCATCAAAAAAGAGGATCGACGAGCTTGTCGATGAACTTAATGAGCATAATTATAACTATTACGTCCTCTCCTCCCCCACGATCAGCGATTTCGAATTCGACATGAAGTTAAAGGAGCTGGAAAAGCTTGAAACTGCCTTTCCAGAATTAGCTTCAGCCGACTCACCAACAAAACGAGTTGGCGGGGAAGTAACCAAAGAATTCAGACAGGTAGTGCACCAATACCCGATGCTTTCGCTCGGAAATACTTACTCAGAGCAGGAATTGACGGATTTTACCAACCGGGTAAAAAAAGCCATTGGCGAGAATGTTGAATATGTGTGCGAGCTTAAATATGATGGAGTCGCTGTTGGACTTCGTTACGAGAACGGGCGTTTAGTTCAGGCTATAACCCGCGGTGATGGCGAAAAAGGCGATGATGTTACCGCAAATGTGAGGACAATAAAAAGCATACCGCTGCAACTTCGAGGCTCTGAATATCCGATATTGTTCGAGATCCGGGGCGAAGTGATGTTGACCCACGATGCGTTTGAAAAATTAAACGAAGCCAAAACCGAAATCGGGGAAGCTCCGTTCGCCAACCCACGAAATGCAGCATCCGGAAGTCTTAAAATGCAGGATTCCAGGCTGGTTGCAGAGCGAAATCTGGATTGCTTCCTGTATTTTATCCTGGGCGAAAATCTTCCTTTCGGCAATCATTACGATAACTTGACCGAAGCCCGCAAATGGGGTTTTAAAATTCCGATGTTCATGGCCAAATGCCGCACCAATGACGATATTTTCGATTTTATCAATTATTGGAATAATGAACGAAATAACCTTCCTTTCGACATTGATGGCGTGGTGATTAAAGTTAACGACTTCCATCTTCAACAGGAACTTGGCTTTACGGCCAAATCGCCACGCTGGGCAATTTCCTACAAATTTAAAGCCGAAAGGGTTTCGACAAAACTTTTGTCGATCGCCTACCAGGTTGGGCGCACTGGAGCAGTTACGCCGGTTGCCAATCTCGAACCGGTTTTGTTAGCCGGAACCACCGTTAAGCGCGCATCTCTTCATAATGCCGACATTATTGCCAAACTGGACGTAAGAATCGGGGATACGGTTTTTGTTGAAAAAGGGGGCGAAATTATCCCCAAAATTATTGGCGTCGATCTTGAAAAGCGATCTCAGGAAGCGCAAATGGTGGTTTTTCAGCAAACCTGCCCCGAATGTGGCGAAAAACTTATTCGCACCGAGGGTGAATCGGCTTTTTATTGTCCCAACGAAAATGGCTGTCCGCCTCAGATTAAAGGGAAACTGGAGCATTTCATCAGCCGGAAAGCGATGAATATCGACAGCCTCGGTGAAGGTAAAATCGAACTGCTTTTCGAAAAAGGACTCATCCACAATATTGCCGATTTGTACGATCTGAAAGAAAAAGATCTTTTGGGTCTTGAAAAAGTTTTTCCGGCCAGTGAAGATAAAAAGGAGCGAAAAATCAGTTTTCAGAAGAAGACCACCGAAAATATACTATCAGCTTTAAAAGCCTCAACCAATGTTCCTTTCCCCAGGGTACTTTTTGCGATTGGAATCCGCTATGTGGGTGAAACTGTTGCCAAAAAACTGGCCGAACATTTCAGGAATATCAGCAATCTGCAAAAAGCAAGCATCGAAGAACTAATCTTAGTCAGTGAAATCGGGGCTACCATCGCCGAAAGTGTGTTTAACTTTTTGCGTAAGGAAAGCAATCTGCAAATCATCGAACGCCTAAAAAGCAAAGGGATTCAGTTTGAAGTTAAAGAAATTATCGAAAAAAAATCAGGGAAACTCGATGGAAAAACTTTTGTAGTTAGTGGTGTTTTCAAACACTTCCAACGAGATGAAGTAAAAATTGCCATCGAGGAAAACGGAGGCCGTAACGCAAGTTCCGTTTCATCAAAAACTGATTACATCGTAGCTGGTGATAATATGGGCCCTGCAAAACTCGAAAAAGCCACCCAGCTTGGCGTAAAAATTATCTCGGAAGAAGAGTTTATCGGGATGATAAGATAAGGCATCAGGCGTAAGGCATAAGGCGAAAGTCGGGAGTCGGAAGAAAGAAGTCGGAAGTCGGAAGTCGGCAGTTATCAGTTGCCGGTCGGCAGTCAGCGGTTTTAATTTGAATCTTCCATCTTTCCATTCTTCCATTATTCCCTCTTCCATTGTCGAATTATCAAATTATCAAATTGTCGAATTCTTCCATCTTTCCATTCTTCCATTTTTCCCTCTTCCATTGTCGAATTCTTCCATTCTTCCCTTCTCCCCTTCTCCCCCTCTTCCTCTACTTCTTCCCTTTTTCGTGATAAAACTCAGCATTTTTTTTATCATCAAAACGGGCATAAATATTGCCGATGTAGTTGGCGAAGTCGGGTTTTGGCGAGATGGCGTAGAGGCGCTCAAAATAACCGAGCGAAATCTTAAAATCTGCTGTTGTCAGTTTCAGCGATTCGAGTAATTTGAGGTATTGCTTATTGGTTTTGTTATTTTCGTAAGCTTTCATTTCAGCCTGGTAAAAATCTTCGGCTTTCCAGTAATACTTTTTGGCCTGCCATTCGAGGGCAACGAGGTTTTTATCGTCGAGCTGAAGCATTTTGGGAGCCAGTTCATCGCAATTCTGGTCGTTGCCCAATTTTCGGTTAACCTTAAAATAGTCGTTCAACAATTTCAGTTGAGTGCCGGCAGTTTCGGCAATCGGAGGCCACAAATCAAAAGCCATCGGCCAGTTTTCACTTTCAACATAGAGTTCGAACAATCTCACCCGAAACGCGCCAACTTCCTTGCCTTCGGAATATTTTTCGAGATAGTTTTCGATCGCGGTCATTTCTTTGGATAAATTATCAATTTCGCGGTAACATTTGGCTAATCCAGCCCAGGTTTCGGCATCAACGGCAGGAGTATATTTTGCAACCTCGAGATATTCGATGGCTTTTGGGGTTTGTTTTAATTCCAAAGCCGCAAGCCCGGCGTTTCGATAAATAATCCCGTCAATGGGCACTCCCTGGCTTTTGTTGGCAGCCATGGCATTTTCACAGCGATTCCGCATGAAAAAACAACCGAAGATAACCCCTTGCAAATGATACAGATAAAATTTGTTGCAATAAATATTTTTCGCACTAATTTTGGCAATGGTTGGCAACAGATAGGATGCTAAAGAAATAACATTGTAACT
>CAJATL010000210.1 GCA_903944895.1 uncultured Bacteroidota bacterium | reverse complement strand
GGTATTTTTCACAATCCAGGCTCCCGTGCCTCCGGCAGTAACTTTAGTGTCGTCCCAGCCAACCACACATCCGGCATGGTTAACGGATGCTGTGCCGCCATAATAGTATGTGTAATTTGATGCATTATAATAAGCATCGTTTATGTAAAGCAAGCTCCACACAGGGCCATAATCCAGAACAGTTTGCTTGATCGTATTTATATCAAAAGGTGGATATCTTGACTGGTCGATATAATAAACTGCCGAAAGATTGTCGGGGCAATTATCCGGGCTGCCAGGTGCAGGATATTCCGATTCGAGAAATGGCCCCGACCGCCTTGCAAAATATGCCGACGACATCCAGTGGTTGCCGTAAGTACTTCGCGAAGGGATGTATTTATGGCACCATTTCAGGTTATTGTCGCTGAGGTCGTAGGTTCCAAGGCCCAGCATTTTCCACCGGGATTCGACGGCACCCATGGTCGAATATGCCCAGCAGGCGCCGTTAGTCTGCGATTTTACCGAAGTAAGCCAACCCGTAGTCCGCATATCGTAAATCGGGTCGAAGCTTCGGGTATTGTCTGGCCTGAAGTTTTTCCAGGGATCGAAAGCCGGCTTGATAGGTGGCAAGATGACGCCGTTGGCTTTCATATCTTCAAATTCCTGGTTCGTAATTTTATAATTTGGATCGGCTGGCGCCTTTTGAGGAACCGGCTGACTAAAAACCCTTGCTGCAAAGATTGCAAAAAGCGCTATTAAAATAATTCTTGTTTTCATAATCAATGATGTATTAAAAGTTTGTGTGTTTCGGTTTGATGATCAGATACTGAAGTTTTATAATTGATTTGAAGGATGTAAATCCCGTTACTGAGATCGGAAATATTGAAGCGATTGTTAATCCTGGATTCATTGGAAAATATCCTGATTTTGCTTGTCAAAATATCCGAAATAGTAATCTGATGGATTTGATAATCCCGGTTTTCCGGATAATCAACGAAAATAAAATCGTTTGCCGGGTTTGGGAAAATCCGAAATTGAGTGCTGATTGTCTGATTTTCGAAAATCCCGGGACTTGATGGTTCAGTTCCTTTAAAGTACGAAAGGCCTCCCGAATAATTTCCCACAACCATTTCGGGATAAAGGTCGCTGTTGAGGTTGGTGATGGAAACAGCGCTTCGCAGCCCTTCGTTGATGTTCAGGAATTTTTTCGATACCAGCTTAAACTCACCTTCCAGGTTATTTTCGATGCCTGTGTAATAATAAATATCGCCAAACTCCGATCCGGCGAAAAGATGAATTTTCCCATCTTTATCACGATAAAAATGAGGGATGCAATAACCGTCCACCATGAGGTTTGGGTCGCGGACATCCACGCCGCCAAGGCTGTCGGTTTTGAATGAAAATTCAGGCTGAGTAAACGAACCTGTATTTTCGTAATAGGTGATTGTCCCGTTTCTTTTGCCTATAGCCAGGTCGGGCAAACCGTCCGAGTTAAAATCGAAAAGTTGCGGGGCGCTGAAATCGCCGGCATCAAGGTTCTGAAAATTATCTACGCGGAAAGCAAAAACAGCAGGCTGACCCGCAGAAGCAATGTTTTCAAATCTTGCCAAAGTACCTGTCGAATTTCCAACCAGCATGTCCTCATCAAAATCGCCGTCGAGGTCGCCAAAGGTTGGAATTGCCGCAAAAAGCGGAATATCTCCCGGGAAAAATGACGAAATATTGGCAAAGTTTTTATCAACAAGTTTAAATTTT
>CAJATL010000209.1 GCA_903944895.1 uncultured Bacteroidota bacterium | reverse complement strand
GAATCTGCCCGCGGTACGAAGGATCGGTGAGGCTTTCGGGATAGCCTGTCATCGCTGTATTAAAGACAACCTCCCCCGAAACTGAACCCTCAAATCCAAACGAAGTTCCCTGGTAGCTGCTTCCATCCTCAAGAATAAGTTGCACCATGATTTTTTCTTTCAAAATTACTTAAGCTAATGCCTGCAAAATTAAGGTTAAATTACCATTAATCTATTGAATGGCTGATTTGACCGGAATAAAAATCAACATCTAAAGTATTTTGACAGCAAAGTCTTGGAGGTGAAAATTAGGCAATTAATCAGTTAGAAATGCAATTGAGCTGGTAGTTTCGGTAAATTCAGGCAGGTTGAAATTACAATGAAATACAAATAAAAAACGGGCTTTAGGATGATTTGCTTTGACAATTCATTCTCAAGCCCGGGTTGTAAGGATATTTTGCTCCTGAATAAGGTTGTCGGTTAATAGGAAGCCTCAAACTTCCTTAAAAAACTCTTCATGTTTTGAGCAAAAGTTCTTCATGTTTTTATGCTTTAAAATTGTTGTCACACTTTAATTTTTACTTTTGTACAAAAGGCTGCATTTAACAAAGCCTGTTTGCAGGTCATCGAAAATAAATCGAACATGGAATATCAAAATGTTCTTACCAAAATAACTGATTTACAAAAGAAAGTGGAGGAACTCCGTCCGCTCGGTAAGCAGCTGATAGCCGAACTCCGCAATTATTATAAAATTGGATTAACCTGGTCGAGCAATGCTTTGGAGGGCAATTCACTCACCGAAACCGAGACCAAAGTTGCCATAGAAGACAATGTAAAATCGGTTTGCGAATTGCTGTCAGCATTAGTCGAAATAGGTACTTTTACACCACTGCCGAACGAAATAAAAAAACTCCGGCAGCAGTTGGACAAAAAACAAATCACTTACGGGCAAGTGGACAATCTCTTAATTGTGATAGCGAAAAAATATGATGCTTTTAACAACGATGATGCAGAACCAGAAACCGCCCAACAAGAAATCGACACCAACATTGCTCCCAAAATAGTGTTATCAGAAACTTTTATTGATTGAAAATATGCGCAAGCTTAAACCTACCCACGAATCGGAGTTTGATTATATCGTTCAGCTTATCGAAGAAGCAAGAAACCGCGCCTTCAGCAAAGTGAATACTGAGTTGGTATTACTCTATTTTAATATTGGGAATATTGTTTCAATAAAGGTTGCCGATGGTGTTTGGGGACAAGGAACTGTTGATGATCTCGCAAATTATATTAAAAATAAAACGCCTGGTTTATCTGGGTTCAACCGCAGAGGACTATACCGGATGAAGCAGTTTTATGAAACCTATTTTCCTGGTTCTGATTGCTTTAAGTCTTGGGTGGATGTTCAGCAAACATCAATTGTGTCGCCAACGGCGACACAAATAGATACCCAACGAAAAACCGATGATTTTACCAATGATTTAATTGTGTCGCCAATGGCGACACAATTACAAAATCCCGAAAACCTACACTCCGGATTTGTGAAATCATTACTCTGTCAAGTTACCTGGACTAACCACCTCGAGATTATTTCAGGCGCTAAGTCATCCGAAGAAAAGTTGTTTTACCTGCTTATCACTGCCAAAGAAAAACCGAGCAAACTCGAACTGCGACGACAAATTAAAACGGCAACTTTTGAACGCACGATGCTTGCAAATAAAAATCTGTCGGCACTTCCACCATTAATTTCATCCGGAATTTTCAAAGACCCTTACATCTTTGAGTTCCTTGATATTCCCGACACACATTCGGAAAATGACCTGGAAAAAGCAATCATCAAAAACCTTCAAAAGTTCATCATCGAAATAGGCAAAGGTTTTGCTTACATGGGCAGCCAGTTTCGCTTGCAGGTTGGCAATAAAGATTATCATACCGATTTGCTGTTTTATCACAGAGATTTGCAATGCCTCGTACTTTTTGAATTGAAAGTAGAGGAATTTGAACCAGAGTTTTTAGGAAAACTCGACTTTTATCTCGAAGCCCTCGACCGCGATGTAAAACGACCACACGAAAATCCAAGCATCGGTGTTTTGCTGTGTAAAGGAAAAGACAACGAAGTTGTGGAATATGCAATGGCTCGAAGTACTTCCCCGGCAATGATTGCAGATTATGAAACCAAACTGATTAGTAAAAAGATCCTGGCTGATAAACTTCACCAGCTAACCGACCAGTTATCTATAGAAAAAACGTGATTAAGGACGTTTGAAATATTTTACCCGGACAGTTGCGCCGTTTTGTGATTTGTAATTTTTCTATTGCAATTTGCCTTTTGTAATTTCTGTAAAAGAGCTTAAACTTTTAATTCTGTTTTTTAATACCCCGTATCAAACTGCTTTAAAAACCTCATGTCGTTCTCGAAGAAAAGGCGCAGGTCGCCGATCTGGTATTTGAGCATGGTGATGCGCCCGATGCCCATGCCAAAGGCGAGTTTAAAAAGCTCTTCAGGTTTTGGGGAAAAACTCTTCGTGTTTTTTATGCTTTAAAATTAAAGCCTACAATTATTCTACTGCTTCAAGAATAATTCGTGATGCAATAGAGGATAAAGGAATAAAGGAAGATGACCCTGAAAGTAAATCGAGAAAATATGCCAGTTACATTCCTTTTTGGGCTTAAAACCTTATGTGATGGTAATGTGATGGGACAGGGCTTGAGCTATTTTAAATCATTGAATATCAATGTTTTTTTATGTGATGATTATGTGATAGGATAGCCAATACTCTTTATTAAACCATTGATTTCCAATAATTTTTTATGTAATGGTTATGTAACAATTCGTAGTTTCACAAACAGTTTTTTAATGCGCAGCCTCAAACTGTTTCAAAAACCTCATATCGTTTTCGAAGAAGAGGCGCAGGTCGTCGATCTGGAATTTGAGCATGGTGATTCGTTCGATGCCCATTCCAAAGGCAAAGCCGGTGTATTCGTTGCTATCGATGTGGCAGTTTTCGAGAACCTGCGGGTCAACCATGCCGCAGCCAAGGATTTCGACCCAGCCGCTGTTTTTACAGATTTTGCAACCTGCGCCGCCGCAAATCATGCACGTTACGTCCATTTCGGCGGATGGTTCGGTAAACGGGAAATACGAAGGACGGAAACGGACTTTGGTGTCTTTTCCGAAAAACTCCTGAACAAAATAATAAAGCGTTTGCTTGAGGTCGGCAAACGAAACATTATGGTCAACATAAAGACCTTCGACCTGGTGGAAAATACAATGAGCACGCGCAGAGATGGCCTCATTGCGAAACACACGACCCGGCGAAACCGACCTGATGGGTGGTTTTGAGTTTTCCATTACACGCACCTGCACCGACGAAGTGTGGGTACGCAGCGCAATTTTCTCGGTGCCACTGGCGCTGTCGTCAACAAAAAAGGTGTCCTGCATGTCGCGGGCAGGGTGTTCTTCAGGAAAGTTGAGGGCTGAAAAATTATGCCAGTCATTCTCGATTTCGGGGCCTTCGGAAACGGTAAAACCAATTCTGGCAAAAATATCAATGATCTGGCGGCGGACAATCGAAAGCGGATGACGCGAACCTAGCGAGGTAAAATCGGCGGGCATCGAAAGATCCGGAATCTTTTTATCCTGTCCGGCAGAAAGGCTTTGCAGTTCTTCCTTTAAAAGATTAATCCGGTCCTGTGCTTTATTTTTCAATTCATTTAAAGCCATGCCGATTTCTTTACGCTCTTCGGCAGCAACATCCTTAAAATCGCTGAATAACGAAGGGATAATTCCTTTCTTACTCAAATATTTGATGCGCAATTCCTCAACCTGCTCGAGTGAATCGGTTTTAAATTCATCGACCTGCCGGAGTATTTCGTCAATTTTGTTTTTCATAGAGAAATGAAAACTTAAATCTTACAAGAAAACACGATTATTTTTTGATTTCGATGGTCATCGTGACCTGTTGAACCGGACGGTCGCCTGAAGCAGTCTTGACAGCCGCAATTTTATCGATCACATCAAAACCTTCGGTAACTTCACCAAAAACGGTGTAGGCGCCATCGAGATGCGGTGTGCCACCAAGCGTTTTATAGGCTTCGCGCTGCTCCGGAGTATATTTCACACCTGCCCTTTGCTCCATGTTATCGATGGTAGCGTCATCGTAAACCTGACCCTGAACAATGTAAAACTGTGAGCCTGAAGAAGCTTTGGTTGGATTAATCTGATCGCCCATGCGTGCTGCAGCAAGAGCGCCTTTTTTATGAACGTGGGCAGGAAGGATTTCGGCCGGAACGGTGTAACCCGGATCAAGACGGCCGTCGGCATTCTGGCCACCCTGGATCATGAAATTCTTGATTACCCTGTGGAAGAAGGAATCTTTAAACCAGCCTTCTTTAACAAGTTTGATAAAGTTGTCGCGATGCTGCGGTGTATCGTTGAATAATACGCCGCTGATGTCACCGTAATCGGTGTGAATGATGAATTTAGTCATTTTTTCCTGTGTAAAACCTGTGAGGTTGATTAGTAAAGTAAATATCGCTAAAAATAAAAATCCCTTTTTCATTGCTTTAAATTTTAAATTTTTGCAAAAAAAAGGAATTTTTGCCAGATTTGGCTAAGAAAAATGCACCTGATATTATTTAGGTGTTTTATTTTTCGATAATGGTGATGGTCATTTTGATGTCTTTTTCAGGCCGGTTGGCGGCACCGGTTTTGATTGCAGCAATTTTATCGATCACGTTAAGCCCGTCAATTACTTCGCCAAAAACAGTGTATTGATTGTCGAGGAAAGGCGTTCCGCCAATGGTTTGGTAGGCGTTGATCTGATCGGCGGTGTAAATGGCGCCTGTTGACTGAACCATGTTGTTAAGTTCGGGAGCAGTAATTTTTTTGCCCTGAACAACGTAAAACTGCGAACCCGACGAGCGTCTTTCAGGGTTCATCTGATCGCCCTGACGAGCGGCTGCCAGCGCTCCTTTTTTATGATAATACTCAGGTCTGAATTCGGCTTCCACGGTGTAACCTGGCCCGCCAACGCCAAGCTGCTGACCGGCTTTGGCGTTTTTAGAATCCGGATCTCCACCCTGAATCATAAAATCCTTAATAACACGATGAAACAACGTTCCATTGTAGAACCCTTCTTTGATCAGCTTGATAAAATTATCGCGATGCTTTGGTGTTCCATCATACAATAAAACCGTCATGTTGCCATAATCGGTGCTGATCAGCACTTTTTGACCCTGAACTCCTGCACTGGTGGCTTCGGTGGCTTCGGCAGGAGCGGCTTGCTGTTGGGCTGGCGCTTCGGCTTTTGTTTGATCAGTTTCGACCGCAGTTTCTTTAGTTTCCTGAACGGGTGAGTTGGTGTTGCAGGCCATGAATGAAAGCCCAAAAAGGCTTATCATTCCAATAATGATGAGATTTTTCATGGTAAAAATGTTTTCAGATTATCTGTTTTATTGCAAATTTTGTTAGTGATTAAAGTAACTTTAAAAACCGGGAATTATTATTAAACATCGTTTAAAAGGCTGAAAAGTAAAGCTATCAAAATTTGAATGATCAAAAACATTAAGCCGGGAAGTTTATTTGTTTTGGTGCTTACCCTGATCTTCGATGAAACAACGCCGGCAGAGTGGCTCGTAAATGTCTTTTTCGCCAAGAACAACCAATTTATCCCCTGCCACGGTCCGGTGCGAATAATGGGCAAGATTTCCGCAGCGGATACAAATTGCATGAACTTTGGTAACATATTCGGCGGCCGCCATAATGGAAGGAATCGGGCCGAAAGGTTTTCCCATAAAATCCATGTCAAGGCCGGCAACAATTACCCTGATGCCGCTGTTTGCCAACTGATTGCACACCGACGAAAGTTCAGAGTCGAAAAACTGGGCTTCATCAATGCCGATTACATCAACATCGTTGTTTACCATGAGCAGAATCTGAGACGATGACTCCACCGGCGTGGAAGGGATTGAGCTGGCATCGTGCGAAACCACATTTTCGATGTCGTATCGTATGTCGACGGATGGCTTGAAAATTTCGACTTTTTGCCTTGCAATCCTGGCTCTCTTAAGCCGGCGGATCAATTCCTCGGTTTTGCCCGAAAACATGGAACCGCAAATTACTTCAATCCAGCCCCGGTGCGATGAAAGATCTATTTTACTTTCGAGAAACATACCTGTGAAATTTACGTAACTGATTTAAAACCGATGATTGTTGTCCGTTCAATTAATAACTGCAAAGATATTTTTAAAAACTTCCGGCCATGGGGTTAAATGTTCAATTTTTGAAAAAATAAAAGGATAAAAGCACGCAAAGTTCAGGATGTCATTGTTTGAAAAAGACACCGGTCGTGGGATTAAGTTGCTGAATTGTTGCTGCTTTCAGGGTTTAAATTTAATTACTGATATTTTTAGATTTTGATAATCTTTTTTAATCCAATGCGTTAATTTCGCGGCAACTAAATCAAGGAATTAATTACCTGATTGTCGTAAATTTAAATGAAGATGTACATAGAAAGGCTGCAGGAAGAAATTTCGGGTCTGATCGAAAAAATCAGTATGGACTGGGGACGCATAAAACTCCAGTCTCCCGGAATACACAAAATCGATAAAGATATCATTACCAGCGATATCAGAAGATTGTACGATTTGATTTACGAAGCTGATTTTGGAAAACCCGAACCGAAAAAATCGGGGTCATCATATCTGGAAAGCATCTTACCATCCAAAATATCAAACACTAAACCGTTATCGGGCATTACTCAAAATCCTGAACCTGTATCTGAACCAAGGCCTGTACCTGTGCCTGTGCTTGAAGCTATTCCAGAACCTGTACCTGTACAAGAACCTGAACCTGTACCTATGGCTGTACCTATACCAGAACCAGAACCTGAATCTGAACATGAACCTATGGCTGTACCCATACCAGAACCAGAATCTGAACCTGAACCTATGGCTGTACCCATACCAGGACCAGAACCTGAATCTGAACCTGAACCTATAGCTGTACTCATACCAGAACCAGAACCTGAATCTGAACCTGAACGCAATCCGGCATTTGATGTTTTATCTCAAAGTAATGAAACCGACGAAATTGAGGCCATTTTAATGCATAAAATTGTTGGAGTGGACATTAGTAATAAGCCGGTGGAGTCCAAGGTGTTTCAACAAAACGAAAACAGCTTACCGGATTTTGACGGAGTTACCGAAAAACCGGAACCTGCCCAGCTAAAACAAGTTCATAAAAGTACAATCGACCTTTTTACCGCTCCCAAAACAATAGCCGACACTTTCAAAAATATCAGCGACAACAGCTATGCTGCGCTAATGCAGAAAAATCCGATTAATGATATCAAAACTGCAATTGGAATTAATGAGAAATTCCTGTTCATCAACACCATTTTCGATGGCGAGATTTCGCTTTACAACAAGGTAATCGATCGTCTTAACGAATTGCCCGATTTTTACCTCGCCCTGCATTTTATCGACGAGCTTAAAGCAAATTATGAGAAGGAAACCAACAAGGATGCTTTTGTTAAATTATTGGAAATCGTGAAAAGAAAATATCTTTAATCCGTTTATTTCAAGGTTTTAGACTGAAATCAGCATCGTGAAGTCCATACATCAAAACAAAAAATCACTTTCGTGCACTACATTTTTTGTTAAAAAGTTCTTAATAATCAACATTTTGCACAAAGT
>CAJATL010000208.1 GCA_903944895.1 uncultured Bacteroidota bacterium | reverse complement strand
GTTGACCAACAAAATAGACGTACCAAAAAGAATCCGCATCAAATAATCATGCTCGCGGTTGTTTTGAATTTCGATAATGATTAATTCGCCTTTGCTGTTCTGAACAAGCAAATCAACCTTGTTGAATTTTTGATATTTGTCGGCTTTGTTACTTTCACTCTCGAGAATGCTATCTATTTTTACATCCTCATTTAATAATTCCGACAAAAATCCTTCAAGAATCCCAAAATTGGCTTTGTTCCTCAATAGCCTTTTTACTGCCCAATCAAATCGTATCAGGTTTTTCATTTTCATGATATTTTGCACACAAAAGTAGTCAAAGTTAATCAATTAGCAAAATTGAACGGGTCTTAAAAGCGTGGGTGAACAACGCATGATGCAGCCTGATTCGACAATTGGTTGAAGGAATGATAGATTTTTGGATACCTGAGTTATTAAACGAAGTCGCATTTAGTGGGTAATTGAAAATCGGATGAGTAACTTTTCAAACCTTTCTCTTTTCGGGCATTGAACCTTTTGTGGTAGATTAATCATTAAAACGGAAACACCAGCGTAAATTTATAGGCAAAATTATCGCCAACATCAGGCAGGCTGTAGGCCCCATAACGATAATAAACACCTACTCCCAGCGTGTAAAGTTTCATCATATTAAACAGGTTGTTGATCAGCAGCCCCGATTCAAAATATCCTTTGTCCATCACATCAAAGGTTACGTTGTTGTGATATTCGGGATGGTTGAGCCACCCAAAACCTGCATTGGATGAAACCACAAACTCCGGACTGAATTTTTTGCCGTGCCACAGCAATTTCCCAAAATTGTGGGAGTAAAAAAAGTAAACATACCGGTCGGCCAAAAACTCGTTCATGCGTTCGGTGGCAAAACTTGCGGGTGCATAAATCGTAAACGTGCGGTAAGCACCGCGGCCATTGTACAAATTGGTGTAAGGCACCGGTTTGTCGATATAACCAGCCCGGATATCGAAAGTTGATTTGCCAAAATATTTGATGAAAAACGATTTCTGGATTTTAAGGTCGAATTTATTATAGTCGTATTCGCCGTCTAAAAAGCCATTAATGCCCCTGCTGTAATTGAACCAAAAGATCGGGTATTTGGTTCCTGTCGAAATTTTTGTGTCGGGAAGCTGGATAAATTTTTCTTTATAGGCAAACCTGAAACCTGCCGAAATTTCGGTAAAATTAAAGTTGCTGTCGGGCAGCGGAATTTCACCTGATGAGGCCGGAAGCGTGAAATTGTAATTGTAGGTCGGACGTTTATTGTCGGCGGTTAGCCCAAAGTTTACGGTGGCATATCGCAAAGCTCTGAACGAAATGGAAGCCTGTTTGCGCTCGGTCCGGTCCATCTTTTCGATAAGAAAATCCCTGAAATTATCAGGGTTGAGCATGTTGTTCCGGTCATCAAAAAAGCCGGTTCCGCCGGTTTCGGTTACATAATCGAAATAGGAAAGGCGGAGTTTTATTTCGCGGTATTTGTCGAGGGTAATTCCCAGATCACCCCCATATTTTGCGGTTTGATCTTTAAAACCATAACCCCAGAAACCGCCCAGACTGAAGGTTTCGGAAAGTTTTGGACTGGTGAGCAGCCCAAGTCCAAGGTATAAACCTTCGTGCGCATTATATTTTACGATTTTGGAGAGGTCAAGATCAATTTTCCCCATCGGAAGCCGGCCGGTGATCAGGCTTTTGAAGGTTTTAACTTTTTTGTCGAATTCTTCGGCTTTTCCAACGCTGTCGATAAATTCGTAAGTATTTCTTTCTCTTTCGGTGAGTGAATCGCCGCGGTAATCGATCCAGTAAGCTTCGGAACGGTCACCTGCATTGGGATCAACTTCAATCGAAATCTGGTTGAACTGCCTTTTTACCAATTCGGGGTTGAGCACAATATTGCGGATGTAATTTTTGCCGCGACCAACAGGCGGATATTTATTTATAGCCACATGTTTCATGATGATGTCGGTGTTGAGCTGCACCGGGAACCAGTGCGTCCCCTCAATAAATTCGTACATCTGCTGAATTTTGATGGTCACACCGCCTTCATCCCGCGAAGGCTCGGCAATCACATTTTGAATGGCCCAGCCGTTGGTGTTGATCGACATCACGCCTTTTAAACCATCGAAGTTGGTGTTGATGCCCGGACGAAACGAGATGATAAATACGGTGTCGTTGGTTGTGGTGTAGGTGGTGTCTTCGATCTGGAAGAAATACTTCCTTAAACTTCCACTGGAAATAGGGTTAATGTAATTTTTATCGGAAATCGTAATCATCTCTTTGTAAAAAGATGACGACTGCATTTGAGAACTTAAAAACAGAAAAACGGGGTCCTTAAAGCCTGAAATCCTTGATGCAAGTACTTTTTGATGATTCCGGTCGGGATATAAAAATTTTCGTTCCGACACGGTTTCGAGCATAAAAAAGTCCTTGTTTTCGAGGTATTTTTTTAGCCTGATGTCGCTGGAATCGGCCGCATTGGCGATGTTGGTGGTGTCGGCTGAATTGATCGAATCTGTCGTCAATTCCGGTATATTGGGAATCTGGAGCGTGTCGACGGTAAAAACCATTTTATCATAAGAAGTGTAAGAAAACGACTGTAGTTTTTCGGGGTCGTTGGCATCGCGGTTATCGATAACATGCTGGATGATGCGGTGAGCGGGATTTTCGCCGGCAATAATCACAACCTCGTCAAGTTCAAGGGAAGTTTTCTTTAAAAGAATTTTCAGATTTTCGTATTTCCCGTGCAGATAAAAAGTCATCGGCTCATAACCAACGTAGCTTAACCGCAAAAATTCGACGGGTTCGTGGCTGCTGATCTCAAATTTCCCATCAATATCCGTGGCTGTTCCAATTTTGCTTTGGTCGGTCACGATATTTACGAAAGCCAGCGGTAGACGGGTTTCTTCATCTAAAACTTTGCCATTGCACCTGAATGTTTGTGCCTGAAGTAACTGAAAAGCCACCGAAATCCCAAAAAGGAAAAACAGGAAACATCTTTTGATCATCATATTTTTTAAAGGGGTCAGGCGGCAAAATAATCTTCCAGCTCTTTTAAAGTGTTGTTGTTTTTCTGAATGTCTTTATGAATTTGGCCTTCGTGCAGCACCACGATGCGGTCGCAAACATCGGTGATGTGGTTAAGGTCGTGGCTCGAAATGAGCATGGTTGTGCCTGCTGTTTCTTTGAGATGGTTGAGCAGCTTGATAAGCCTGATTTGTGTGGTGGGATCGAGGCCATTGAAAGGCTCATCCAAAACCAGGATTTCGGGTTTTGAAAGCAATGCGGCCGAAATGCCCACCTTTTGCTGGTTTCCTTTTGAGAGGTCGCGGATATATTTCTTCTTACCCAAAACCTCGCCGTTGAAGAAGGTTTCAAATTCGGCATAAAAATTTTCGAGGTCGCCTTTCGACAGATGATGAACGCCGGCAATAAACTCAAAATATTCTTCGGGGGTCAAAAAATCAATCAGGAAGTTTTCGTCGAGAAACGATCCAGTGATTTTCTTCCAGTTTTCGCCATGGGCAACAATTTCGTTGTTTATCAGCACTTCGCCCGATGTAGCTCTGATCAGGTCGAGAATCAGGCGGAAATAAGTTGTTTTTCCGGCACCGTTATTTCCGACCAATCCAAAGCTTTCGCCCTTTTTTATTAATAAATACGGGAGGTTGAGCACCACCTGACCGCTGTATTCTTTGGTGAGATTTCTTGTATCAATCATTTTTTCAGAGTTTTATGCTATTAATTTTTATTACGAAAACCGTCGGCAATGATGTATTTGCGGCGCTCGAAACGTTGAACCACCACATTCATCAAAACCTTGTTAAAACCTATTCCTGCCAGGCCGGTAATTCCGATTGCTGCAATGCCTGCTTCGGGGTTGCCAAACGCCCAGAAAGGAAGGTAAATCAGCAAAGGCACCACAAAAATCGGGATCGAAAGGATGAACTGCGTACCGCTTACACCCTGATAATTGAATGCTGAACCTTGCGACAGGTCGAGCCGTTTTTTGTTGTTCGACGAAAGGAAAAGCACGATGAATGGGCTGATGCCAATATTGAAAAGTGCGCAGGCAAGATTTATCATCAAAATTTGGGTTCCATAATAAACGTATGGCAGAGTTACGATAAATGCTGCCACGGTTGTGCCTGCCATGATGTAATATTTGGCTCTGAAATAGCGGTTGAAATCGCCGATGCTGGTGAGTATGCCGTCGAAATAGCTGCTTTCCCAGCTTAAAATATACTGGCCGTACATCATCAAAATGGGGCCGGTCATAAAAAGCCCGACAAAAATCAACATGCCGCTCATCTCGAGATAAATTTTTTGCGGATAAAACATGAAGCCGTAAAGCAGGAAAATCGGGATAAAAATGAGGGTACTTTTTGGACGCTTGTTGCGTAAAAACAACTTTATTTCAAGCTGCATCAGTTGCCCAATCTCACCAAATTGCTTCAGGTATTTGATTTCCTGGACAGCCACACCTTTTTTCGCTTTGCGGTTTTCTTCGGGATAAAGTTTCGAAATGAGGGTACGATAATTTGCTAAATAGGCCACCATCGCCAGGATTAAAGGCAATAGCAGCAGCACAGGCTGCGATAAAACCAAAGTAAAAACCGATGCCGAAAATTTACCTGCCGAAACAATTCCGTAATAATCCAGAATGCCCAAAACAATGATGAACAGGGCAATTACTCCCGAAATCCAGCTATTTACCGAAAGACTTCTTTTAAAATAAATACTCAGGAAATTTACTGAAAGCACCATGAAAACCATCGAAAGCACATAAGCCCAAACCCCTGAACTCGAATAATCCGAATAAGGCGCCAACTGAAAAATTACAAACGGCGTAATAATGACGATGGGGATGAAATTGAAAAACGATAACAGCGATTTTCCCAAAACAAAATTTACCAGCGATGATTTTTTTATCGGCAAGTGGAGATAAGGCTGGATGGAGAGTACCGGCACTTTCTGCATGAAAAACCTGGTCAGGAAACCGAGTGAAAAACCATACAGGACAAATGAATTGAACTTTTCTACCGGGTCATCGTCGGGGAAAATCTCTTCAAGTTTATCCGAAAAATAAATGCTCCCCACAGCAAACTCGAAGAAAAGAATGAAAAACAGGAAACCTACCCCGATTTTGATGGCCAGAGATTGTTCCCACATCGACGATCGTTTCATTTCGCGCCATTCGTTGCGAATAAACCATTTTAGCATAGCCTGGATGTATTAAATATTTTTGATGCGGCGAATTTAACAAGAATTGTGCAATCTACTTCAAAGGCCTGATTTTAAATTGTATTCGAAATCTTTGACCACTATTGAATAAAAAATCTTGTTCGCTGGCGAACAACGTTATTCCAAAGCCGAACAGGGAGAAGTTGGCAGTCGCCAGTCGCCAGTTGGCAGTCTGACAGTAGGAGAAAGACAGAAGGCAGTAGGAGACAGGCAGTAAGCCAGGTTATCACGCTTTACCCTTTAGAAAGTTAACCTCATGTCATGATTAAACACTTCGGTTTGATAACCTCCAAATTTAACAAAACCAAATTTCTCATAAAAAGCGATGGCCCGGCTGTTGGTTGCCTGTGTCCCGCCCATTAAAACGAGGCTTCGTGCACCTTTTTGCCTGGCATGAAAAAGTATTGCAGGCATCACCTGTGACGCCAGGCCACAATTCTGGTAATCGTCGGCAACGGATGGCGCGAAAAGGACATCCAGACCTTGTTCCAGCATAATTCCCTGACTGAGGTACCTGCTTTTTTCGTGTGGCGACAGCTCAAATCCGACGATAAAATAACCAACGATTTTTGCTTCGTTTTTTGGAACGATCACAAAACGATCAGCGCTATCCTCAGTTTTTGAGCAAAGATGCGTGGCAAATTCATCCGTCAACGGATGTGGCCCGAAACGTGATTTTGTTTCAGCGGATAAAGCAATAAAATAATCCGACAGCATTTCTTTATCGTTCATTTCCAGCTTCCTGAAAAGATATTCATGGCCGTCATTTCCGGTAATTATTTTCATAAAGGTATTTTTTCAAAACTAATCTAACGAGAGTTTTATCTTTTTCTTTTCTTCTGGTGGCCCGCATCGTCCCTGAATTGATTTTTACTAACTTCCGACTCCTGACTTCCGACTTCTGACTTCCGACTCCTTCCTCCTTCCTACCCCTTATGCCTTACGCCTGACTCCTAAAGCCTTTCTTACTTTTCTTATTTAAACGAATTACAAATTCGACGATTTAATGTAAAATTCACACACAAATTATATGGTTTTAGAATAATCGTCGTTACAAGAAATCCGGTAAATTTGCCGGAACAAGCGTTCAGTTTAAATATCGTTTTAAATGTCAAAAAATTTGTACGTTGCCGCAACAGAGGCAAAAGCGGGGAAATCTTTGGTTGTCCTGGGATTGATGGAGCTTTTGTCGAGGCACATAAAGAAAATCGGATTTTTCAGGCCTGTAATTAGTGCTGCACAAAAGGAAGACGACCACATCAGGTTAATAGCTAAGCGCTACAACCTCCCATTTCAGCACGAAGCCATGTATGGAATGACCAATCTCGAGGCCATTAATCTGATGCAGGCCGGCGACATGGATGCGGTTTTTACAGCCATCATCAACAAATACAAACAGCTCGAAAAGGAATGTGATTTTATCCTTTGTGAAGGCACCGATTTCCAGGGTGTGCTCACCACTTTTGAATTCGATTTTAACGTAAAGTTTGCCAACAACCTGGGCGCGCCGGTTATTGCGGTGATCAACGGATTTGATAAAACTCCCAACCAGATTGCCGATAACATGCAGATTGTGCGGGGAATTCTCTCGGACGAAAAATGCGCTCAAATCGGGACCATCATTAACCGTGCTACCGAAAAAGATATTGATGCCATCCACGAAGTGCTGAAAAAGTTCGGCAAACCCGAAGAAATCAACTTTCTGATTCCCGAAAAGACCATCCTTCAAAAACTTACTATCCGGCAAATTGCCAACGCGCTTAAAGCAAGGTACATATATGGAGATGATGACAGCCTGAATCTTGATGTTCTCGATTTTAAGGTCGCCGCTATGAGCCTTGAGTCGGTGTTAAAACACACCACAAAAGGAACGCTCATGATTACTCCGGGCGACAGGACCGATGTTTTGACAGGCCTGCTCATGACCATGATGACCGATAATTTCCCAAAAATTTCAGGAGTTTTACTAACCGGAGGCATTCAGCCCAGCGATCAGTTCACCAAAATGCTGGATGGCGTTGTAAAATTGCCGCTTTCGGTTTTGGGTGTTGATACCGACACCTACGAAACTGCCATGCAGGTAAGCAATATCAGGCCCGGTTTAAATCCGGAGAATACCCGCAGAATATCAACAGCCCTTGGCCATTTTGAAGCCAATGTTGATGTTGATGTTTTGGGTAAGATTCTCATGATAACCCGCTCAAAAGTTGTTACCCCGGTGATGTTTGAGTTTGAACTTTTTGAACGTGCCCGCGCCAACCGTAAACATATTGTCCTACCCGAAGCTGATGATGAACGTATTCTTCGTGCAACCGAAATACTGCTTCGCCGTAATGTTGTTGATGTTACACTTTTGGGTAATGAACAGGCAATCTTTAAAAAAGCTGCCGCCCTCCAATTGCAGCTCAATGGCGTAAACATTATCGATCCTTACGATAACGATCTGGTTCACGAATATACCGCCGAATATTACAAATTGCGCAAGCACAAAGGCATCACCAAAGAACAAGCTTTCGAGGTGATGCACGATGTAAGTTATTTTGGTACCATGATGGTTCATAAAGGCCATGCCGACGGGATGGTTTCGGGCGCAGCACATACCACGCAGCACACCATCCGACCTGCATTTGAATTTATTAAAACCAAACCCGGTGTTTCCATCGTTTCGAGTTCGTTCCTGATGTGCCTCGAAGACCGTGTTTTGGTTTATGGCGACTGCGCCGTGAATCCAAATCCAAACTCCGAACAGCTTGCCGATATCGCCATCAGCTCTGCTGAAACTGCGATCAATTTCGGCATCGAGCCACGTATCGCTATGTTGTCGTATTCAACCGGTGAATCAGGAAAAGGTGAGGATGTTGAAAAGGTAAGAAAAGCAACCCTTATTGCCCGCGAACGCCGCCCCGATCTGAAAATTGAAGGCCCCATCCAGTACGATGCTGCCATCGAACCCTCTGTTGCCCTGCAAAAAATGCCAGGCAGTGAAGTTGCCGGTAAAGCTACGGTTTTCATTTTCCCCGACCTGAATACCGGAAATAATACCTACAAAGCTGTCCAGCGTGCTGCAAATGCCGTGGCTATCGGACCAGTTTTACAAGGATTGAACAAACCTGTTAACGACCTCAGCCGCGGCTGTCTGGTTAAAGATATCGTAAACACGGTAGTGATTACTGCAATTCAGGCGCAAGGAACGAAGAAGTAAAAGAAAGGCATGAGGCATAAGGCATAAGGCGTAAGGCGACAGGTCTAAGGCGTGAGGCATGAGGCGGAAGGCATAAGGAGTGAGGCGTGAGGCGGAAGGCCATAGCCGGCAGGATTTCACTCTTCCATCTTTCCATTTCCGCCGAAGCGGGATTTCAGCTAACGCCTCAACTTTCCCCCCGATAATCCCGATAGCTATCGGGATCGGGGTTCCATCTTTCAACTCTTCCATCTTTCCACCCTTCCATCCTTCCATCCTTCCATTTTTCTACCATTCCTGTTCTCCTTCCATGATTTTGGTTTACAGATTTCAATCAATATTTAGTTTACATATTGCCGCCTTATGGCTTATGCCTTACGCCTTACGACTTCTGTCTGACTGCCAACTTCCGACTTCCGACTTCTTCATCATAATTTCTCGTTATTCCGGTGTCTCAATTCATCACGGGTGGTTTTCTTTTCGAGGTTTTTTTTGAGTGCTTCGGTTAAATCTACGCCGGTTTGGTTGGCCAGGCAAATCAGGACAAACAAAACGTCGGCAAATTCATCACCAAGATCTTTATCTTTATCAGACTCCTTAAACGACTGTTCACCATATTTTCGGGCAATAATTCGGGCCACCTCGCCAACTTCTTCGGTAAGTATGGCCATATTGGTGAGTTCGTTAAAATATCTTACTCCGGTCGAATTTATCCATTCGTCGACGATTTGTTGTGCTTCACTGATTGTCATAAAATTTTGATTTTTTCGTTTATGCAAAAATAGGCTTAACATTTTTAAAAGCCGTACATTTACCAATAGTTTGATAAAACTGAAGCAGGTTTTTTAAAAAGATTTCGGAAACATACTATGCAAAACAGGAATTCATTTGTGATGAGAGCAACTTACTTTTTGTTGTTCATCATTTTATTCATCTACAGCCTGATTCTTGCCAAAAATTTTCTGGTGCCGATTGCTTTTGGCATGTTGTTCAGTTCGCTGATGTTTCCGGTGAGCCGGTTTTTAAACAAAATTGGTCTTCACAAACGGCTTTCAATTTTGCTTTCGATTATCCTGATGGGGATTTTCTTTGCAGGCGTTTCGATACTTGTCGTAAGCGAAATCTCGGCGCTGGTAACCAATTTCCCTGAACTGAAAGCCAGGGCCATGAAAAATATCAATGAAGTGGCGATGTACATCCAGGAAGTTTACGGCATCGAAACTGCCAGTCAAAAAATCTGGTTAAAAGACCAGATTGAAGAACTCTTTTCGTCGGGCAATAAAATGATGAACGACACGCTAAATGCCATGACAGGAACCATATTCAAGCTTTTTATCATACCCGTTTTTGTGTATTATCTGATGTTTTATAATACCCGTTTTCACTTTTTTTTGTTGCGGGCAGTTCCTGATAAGGATAAATTTCGCGCCAACAAAATCATGACAGAGATCTCATTTGTTTCGCAGCGTTATTTCGGGGGCGCGTTTGTGGTGGTGCTGTTACTTGCCCTGATTAATTCGGTCGGGCTCTACTTTTTAGGTGTAAAATATGCCATTTTGTTTGGGGTAATTTCGGCGCTTTGTAATTTCATCCCCTATTTCGGTACCTGGATCGGATCATTTTTCCCCATCACTTTTACGATTCTCTTTGGCGATTCGCCGGATCTGGCAGTTTGGGTTTTTGTTTTTTTTGCCGCAGTCCATTTTGTCGAAAGCAATATCCTGACCCCCAACATTACCGGCGGATATGTGCGGCTGAATCCATTTTTTACAATCCTCGGGCTTATTGCCGGCGGGATGGTTTGGGGTGTTTCAGGGATGCTGCTGGTGATCCCGTTTATGGCCAGTTTAAAGATTATTTTCGAAAATTTCGAATCAACACAAACACTGGCTTTCTTGATCGGGCGCCCGGACAGTGAGTTTTATGATAATCCTTTAAAAAAAATGAAGTCTTTTTTTATCAGTAAAAAAGTCGTTCATCCCGATAAATCAGATAATCCACAAGAATAAACCGCCATGAAGCGGTTTTCTGATAATTTTGCATAAAATAATTTCTACTTTGAAAAATTCAGAAGATACATTTACGATCATCGTTAAAACGATGGCAGGCTTAGAAGCCACGCTGGGACACGAATTACGTATGATTGGCGTCGAATTGCCCGAATTACTCACCCGCGCGGTTCAGTTTAAAGGAAACACCGAACTGATGTACAAAGCCAATTTCCTGTGCCGGACTGCATTGCGGGTTTTAAAAGTCGTCAGCGTTTCCGAAGTGCGCGACGAAGATGAGTTGTACAAGGCAGTTCAGGATATCGACTGGTCCGAATACATAACCGCCGACCAAACCCTGGCCGTAAACGCGGTGGTTAACCAGCATAAAATTACGCACTCACTTTATGCCGCCTTAAAAACCAAGGATGCCATCGTTGATCAGTTCAGAGATAGAACTGGCAAGCGACCATCCGTCGACCTCGAAAACGCCGATCTGCGCATCAATCTTCACCTTTCGGGCGATCGTTGTACGATTTCCCTGGATAGTTCGGGCGACTCGCTTCACCGGCGCGGCTATCGCAAAGTGCAGGGTGAAGCCCCGATAAGCGAAGTTCTGGCTGCGGGTATGGTGATGCTGGCTGGCTGGAAAGGCCAGACTCCGCTACTCGACCCGATGTGCGGCTCAGGCACCATCCTCACCGAGGCTTTGATGATCGCCAGGAATATCCCGGCAGGGCATTTCAGAAATGGTTTTGATTTCGAAAAATGGAAGAATTTCGACAAGGAGCTGTGGGAAAAAATTAAAACCGAAGGCCGGGCCGCAATCAACAACAGCAAATTCGCAATTTTTGGTTCCGATCAAAGTATGCGGGCCATCGACGCAACCCGCGTTAATCTTCGGTCGGCTGGATTTTCGGAGGACATCAGGTTAAAAATAATCAATTTTCAGGACAGCCACCCTGAAGCCGAAAACGGCACCATCATCACCAACCCACCTTATGGCGAGCGCATGCAAAAGGAAGACCTGAACGGCTTTTACAGCATGATCGGCGATGTGTTGAAAAAGAAATATTCCGGTTACGAAGCCTGGCTCATCACTTCCGATTTTTCGGCGCTAAAATCGGTCGGGCTGAAACCTTCAAAGAAAATAACCCTCTACAACGGCCCGCTCGAGTGCCGTTTTGTAAAATATGAGCTTTACCAGGGAAGTAAAAAGGCGAAATGGCAAACCGGGAATGAACCGGAACCTGAGAAATAAGCTGGTAAAATGGTTTTGATTTTTAAAAGGGCGTTTTCCTTCGGTGAGAGTTATTGTCCAAACATTTCGTTCAGCTTTTTATAACGGAAATCAAAAATCATCTCAACCCTTTGCCGCACAATGGTTTTTTCGATGGGCCGGCTGATGGGGTCAAAAGGCGCGGCATAGTTGACAATGTCCGTCATTTCAACGCCTGAGGGCACTTCTTTAAAAAAATGCTGATGATGCCAGAACTTAAATGGCCCCGACTTTTGGTTATCCACAAAATAATGAGGCTCGTTTACATGGGTAATTCCGGTAACCCAGTTGAACGGGATATTCATAATCGGGCTTACGATGTAGGTGATGATCATTCCGGGGTACATCCGCGAATCTTTAGAAACAGAGGTAATATCAAATCTCATGAATTCCAGAGTAATGACTTTCAGGTTTTTAGGATTGCTGAAAAAATCCCAGGCTTCGTTGATGCTGATGGGTAATACCTGAGTTCGCTGTAAAGTTTGCATAATTTATTTTAGGAAAATTTCCTTTTAAACAAGGAATCATTCAAAATTGTTTCGAAAACTTTGTCATTGGCGGCAAACAGGCAATTTGCCGGATACTGATGATAAAGTTGGAACAGGTGTAGTTTTAAACCAGTTTTCTTATCGCAACCCATTGTTTGAGTGTTTCCCTGGCATCACCTGCGGGATAACCCAAAACCGTTTTGCCGGCAGGAACATCGCTCATCACTCCTGAGCCTCCGCCGACCACAGCCCCCGAATGGATGGTAACATGATCTTTTATAGATGCGCTTCCCCCGATAATAACGCCGTCGCCAAGGGTGACAGATCCTGCAAGGCCGCTGCTTCCGGCCATAATACAAAAACGTCCCAACACACAATTGTGGGCAATTTGCACAAGGTTGTCGATTTTACAACCATCTCCAACGATAGTCGAACTAAACTTGCCACGATCAACGCAGGAGTTTGCGCCAATTTCGACGGCATTGCCGATTACGACGTTTCCGATTTGCGGGATTTTAACCAAACCGCGGCCATCCTCGCTCGGGCGATATCCAAAACCATCGGCGCCAATGCTGACGTTGGTGTGAAAAATACAGAATTTCCCGATTTCGGTACGTTCCCGGATTACCGTTCCCGACCATACAACAGTGCCCTGGCCGATTTTGGTTTCATCCAGAATGGTGACGTTGGGATATAAAATAACGCCATCGCCCAAAACGACATTCTTTCCAACATAACATCCTGCACCGATTTTACAGGCGTTTCCAATCACCGCCGAATCGTGGATAACTGCGGTGGGATGTATGTCAACATCAAACTGGGGCGGCCCCGGATCGAACAATTCGAGCAATTTTGCCATGGCCAGGTCAGCATTTTTAACCCTGATAAAAGCACGGCCGTCGCCGGGTTCGATCTTCAGTTTCTCATCAACAATAGCAGCACAAGCTTTTGAAGTTTCCCAGAGGCGGGCATATTTCTGGCTTCCGATAAACGTAATATGGTTGCTGCCGGCTTTTTCGAGTTGTTCCGGGCCAATTATTTGCTGGGAAGTATTTCCTTCCAGTGCGCCATTTAAAATCCCGTTGATTTCGCTGATGGTAAATGATTTCATTAATTTTAAGTTTGATGTTTAACACTGTAAATTCGGTGGTTTTGCAGCACATTCGTCAGGCTTACTGTCCGACATAGCGATACTTCTTTTTACCGTCCTGTATTTCGATTTTGGTTACACTTTGCAATGGAATTGTTTTTATCAATGATGGGATTAATCGTGATTGGGCACCGCTGACCGTGCTATCGTTTACAAAAATCTGGTCGAAGAAAAATATTATTTTTTTATTCTTAGCACCATAAGTGAAGCGGGTTTCGATGGAAGGGCTGTTTTTTAATTCGGAATAATTACCGTTTTTGTCTTCGCATTTGATGATACGGATGGGGTTTGCCAGATAATTATACGTTCCTCCGAACGGTGTCTGAACCGTAACTTCTATCATAGATGTAGAATCAATGCCCGAAAATTGCTGCTTAAAGCTTTCAACAGGAATCAGATAGGACGTGCAGGAGGTGAAGAAGAAAAATCCTAAAATAACAGGAATTATAATATTTTTTGTCATAAAAAACTTCAAAAAGCAAATTACAATTCTATTATCGGATCAGCACAACGCCCGTGGTTTTGGTTTCTTCACCGACATTCAGGCGGCAAAAATAAAACCCTCCGGGAAGATTGCCGGCAGAAAAAACCACGTTGTAGGTTCCAGCCGTCTGCTTTTCGTTAACCAAAGTCCGGAGCAGCTTTCCGTAAACATCATAAACGCCGAGTTCAACTTCATTTGCTGAAGTTAAAGTGTAACTGATGGTTGTTTGATCCTGAAAAGGATTTGGATAGCTGGAAAGCGACGATAGATTATGCAAGCCGCCGGCTTCGGCAATGCCGGTAACCTGCGGGATAATGTGCCCGTAATAGACGTCCTGTTCGTTGTTTAGCGTATTTGCCCAGGCAAGGTGTGCGCCTTCTTCATCAGAAACCATGTCGAAATAATCGCCCATTTTTTGCTGGTTTGGCCAACCCACATGAGGGTCGAAGGATTCGGAGAGCCTTTCATTGGCCGACCAGTTTTCGCCTTCATCCGTCGAATAGCAATAATACAACGATGAAAGATAAGAACCCGAAGGGGCGTCGCGGTTATCGAGCCAGACCACATCAATCCGTCCGTTGGGAGCGACTGACATTGTCCCGAACCACTGGTATTTATTGGTGCCCAGGTCGGTATTTATTCTTTTTGGTGAACTCCAGGTTTGACCGCCGTTGGTACTTTTTGCGAACATCACATCACCCGGGTCGTTATTGGAATTCCGTTGCACCGAAGCCACAACATAAATATTTCCCTGGCCCGGTCCGTTGGAGTGATCCACGCCGATATATGCCTGCCCAAGCAAACCCTGCGGATTAATATCAATAAACCCGGTAATTTCTCCATCTAAATTTACATCTGAATACGAATCCCACGAAACCACCGCTGAAGGGTTTTGTGCTGTTGTTGATTTTGCAACAATCACACCGCCGAATTCGCCGGAACCAACGGCATAAACGGCTCCATCCGGCCCAACTGCAAGCGTTCCCCAATAAGGATTTCCCGACACTTCGACGCAGTCTTCATAGCTGTTGCCCTGGTTGGTTGAACGGGTAAAAAATCCCGGATAACAAATGCTGTAATAGGAGGTCCATGAAGAATAGATATTTCCTGCGCCGACCCCATTTGTTTTGTCAATTTCCATCCATTGTTTGTCGCCACCCTGGGCATCAGTTCCACCGTCCCATTCAACACCGCCATCTAAAATCCGGTAAACGTCGCAGCTATAATTTCCATTATTGTCGACCGTGAGGCTGTTGTAATAAAAATTTCCTTCTGCATCGCAGTCGAGCACAGGGTCGGAACGGAAAATGCCCGGATCGATTACTCCGGGAAAAGTCCAGGTGAGGCCACCATCTGTGGTGTAGGCATAGCCAGCCTGCCTGAAATTGTTGGTTACGGTATTAAACTGCCGCCAGCCGATCATCATCCTGTCAGGATTCACGGGATCAACGGTTATGGAGGGTTCATTAGCAGCATCTCCCAGGATATTTTGCCCAAAAGCATTGATGTTGACCTGTGTTGTGAAAAACACGTCGCTGCGTGAAGTAAAAGCCGGGGAAGTTTTTGTCGGAATCACCGGAGAATAGGCATCATCAGGCAATTCATGGTGCATTGAGATTCTTTTGGCTTGTTCGGGACTTAGAGTTTGGGCAGAAGCCTCCATTGAAAAAGCAGAAATCAGAACAGAAAGCAAAAATAAGCTAACGAGTAATGTGAGTTTTTTCATTACAAAAAATTTATAAAGTATTAATACAAGAAATGGGTTTACGGGGAATTAAAAACATTCTTCCGGATTTACGGGTTTAGTGGTTTAATCGGCACCGACATGTGCGTCATGACAAGTTTCCATTGGCCTTCTTTTTTGTTCAGGACGCCGGTATAACACAAACCTTCATAAACATGGGCCGAGTCGTTTAAAATAAAATTGTAGTTGATAATTTCGGCAAACCAGGCTGTGTTGCCATCTTCACTAACATCAACTGTTTGATCGTGAACGGAAATGTAAGTGTTTTTGAACCTTGTAAATTGTGACTGGACAGCTTCCTTAATTTTTGAAATGCCAACCAGTTTTTCATCTTTCTCGGTACCGAAACTGACGATGTCTTCCGAAGGAAGCCAGATTTCCTCGATCTTTGAAATGTCCTGGCTTTCGTTGGCGATGACATATTTTTCAAGGACTAATTTAATGGCATCTTTCTCTTTAGCCAGGTCAACCTTATCGACTTGTTGGGTGCAGGCTGCCATTAACAACAGACTGATAACACCAAAATAAAAGCAAATTTTTTTCATTTTTTACCTCCTGTTAAATTCTTTTCAAATGTAGCTAAAAAATATATTAATCAGCAAATGTCGTCATGTTTTTTGGTTTTCAAATGTAATGAAGCTTAAAATTGTATTGATATTAATCGGACAATAAAAGTTTTAATGGCTTTTTAAGAATTTTGTGATGCTGATACAGAAAGCGATAAAATCCCGGGCAATTGCCTGAGTTCGGTAATGATCGCGTCAGGAATTAATCCGGCAACTTCGGTGCGATCTTGGCGAAGGCGCAACGAACGCTTGTCGCCGGCAAATAAAACGGTTTTCATTCCGCAATGCCGGGCCGGGAAAATATCTTTAAACATATCATTTCCAACATAAACCGACTCAAAAGGCAGGATGCCATAATTTTTCTTAAGTGTGGTCAGCAACCTGTCGAAGAGGCTGAAATCAGGTTTTGCTTTTTGATACTGGTACGAAAAAAACAGTAAATCCTGGTCAAAATGCTCAACCCCGCCCGATGCAGCGATTTTACCTTCGAGAAAATAGTTTAGCTGGATGGGCGAGTAAAACTGTGCATTTGAGATGATTCCGAGATGTTTTCCTGAATTTTCCAATTGCAGGATTACCTCTTTCATCAGGGGCATCGGATAAATTTTGTTGCAGAGCAAATCGAAAACGATCGCCAGGTTGTCGGGTTTTGATTCGCTTGTTTTGGCGATCAAATGGTTGCGGACGGCCATATTAATCACCTCAAGCCAGATTTGCCGGATGTTGACTTCGGAGAATTTTACGCCTAATTTACGGCGTCTGAAATGATGACGTTTCATATTGTCAACCAACAGCCGAAGCATAAATTCCATTGTTTCATCGATTTCGTGCTCCTGTTTTTTTAAGATAAGATACCCTGCTTCCACAAGAGCGACGCGGAGATTGGGAAGGTAAGTCCTGGCTTTTTCGACATCGTCGGAGGCCGAAACGAGCAATGTTCCATAAATATCAAAAATGACGGCTTTAATCCCCTCAATTTTGTTGAGCTGAGGCGAAATTCCTGAAGGTTCAGGTTTTAACTCCTCCAGGTTTTCGAGCCATTTCAGGATATTATTCATTTGCTGTTAAATCGTTTTTTATCTGATGTTTAAAATGCTGGTTTAATACTCATCCCAGCTTAAAATGCCCATTTCATCAATTTCCTTTTTACAGAAGGAATAAATGAAAGCACTTGCCAGACGGGCATTTGTGATTAACGGAATGTTGTAATCGATGGCCAGTCGCCTGATTTCGTAATCATTGTTCAACTCGCCCTGCGACAAATTTTTGGGGATGTTAACCACGAAATCAACGATCTTTTCTTTCAAAACCGTTGTTGCATTTGGCTCCAGGTTTTGATCGGGCCAGAACACCTGGGTTGACCGGATATTATTGTCGTTGAGAAACCGGTGTGTTCCGCCTGTGGCGTACAAAACGAGGCCTTTTTGAGCGAGCATCCGGGCGCTGTTCAACAATTCCGTTTTTGAACGGGCCGGCCCCGACGAAATCAAAACGCCTTTTTTGGGAATTTTATAACCCACCGACAGCATCGCCTTTAAAACTGCTTCGTAATAATCCTCGCCAATGCAGCCCACTTCGCCGGTTGAGGCCATTTCGACACCTAAAATCGGGTCGGCTTTCTGCAAACGCGAAAACGAAAACTGCGGCGCTTTTACACCAACATAATCAAGCTCGAACAACGATTTTTCAGGTTTTTGAACATCTGCGCCAAGCATGACCTGCGTGGCCATCTCGATTAAATTGGTTTTGAGAACCTTCGACACAAAAGGGAAACTCCGGGAAGCCCTCAGATTACACTCGATCACCTTGATGTCGTTATCTTTAGCCAGAAACTGGATGTTGAAAGGACCGGAAATATTCAGTTGCCGGGCGATTTTCCGTGAAATAATTTTTATCCGCCGGGTGGTTTCGAGATAAAGTTTCTGAGGCGGGAAAACGATGGTTGCATCGCCCGAATGAACGCCGGCATATTCGATGTGTTCCGAAATGGCATACACCAGAATCTCGCCTTCACGGGCAACTGCATCAAACTCGATTTCTTTGGCATCTTCGATAAATTCGGAAACAACTACCGGGTATTTTTTCGAAACATTGGCAGCAAGCTCCAGAAAGTGAACAAGCTCATCTTTGTTTGAAACCACATTCATGGCCGCACCCGACAGCACATACGAAGGTCTTACCAGAAGTGGAAATCCAACCAGCCCGGCGAAATCGAAGATATCTTCAATCGTGGTCAGTTCTTTCCATTTGGGCTGATCGACGTTAATTTTGTCGAGCATTCCGCTGAATTTGTGACGATCTTCGGCTTTATCAATATCCAGAGGCGAAGTCCCAAGAATGTTGACACCTGCATCGTACAACCGCATGGCGAGGTTGTTGGGAATTTGTCCGCCCACCGACACGATAACGCCTTTCGGGGATTCCAGTTCAACGATATCCAGAACCCGTTCAAAGGTTAGTTCGTCAAAATACAAACGGTCGCAGATGTCGTAATCCGTGCTGACGGTTTCGGGATTATAGTTGATCATCACCGAGCGGAAATTTTGCCGGTTCACGGTATTCAAAGCATTTACGCTGCACCAGTCGAACTCGACGCTGCTGCCGATCCGGTAAGCGCCGGAGCCTAAAACGATGATGGATTTTTCGTGATCCTCAAAATTAAGATCATGCTCTATGCCGTGGTAGGTGAGATACAAATAATTGGTTTGAGCCGGATATTCGGCAGCGAGGGTGTCGATTTGTTTTACATAAGGAACAATGCCTTTCGACTTGCGGTAATTTCTTACAAAAAGCATAAAATCGGTGGGGTCTTCATCCTCATTTTTATAAATAAGTTTAGAGATCTGAAAATCCGAAAATCCCGCCTTTTTAAGATTCAGCAAAAACACATCAGGGACCACCTCTATTTTATTGTAATTGCTGAGTTCGTTGCGGAGCAGGTAAATATTCCGGAGTTTAAATAAAAACCATTTGTCGATTTTGGTTTGCTGATGAATTTCGTCAACCGTAAAACCCTGCTGAAAGGCCATGGCGATTACGAAAATCCGCATATCTGTGGGGTTTGAAAGCTCTCGTGAGATTTCATCTTTATCGTGGAACTCGATATCTTTATTGCCCACAAAACCGTGCATTCCCTGGCCAATCATCCTCAAGCCTTTTTGAATGGCTTCTTCGAAGTTCCTGCCGATGGCCATTACTTCGCCAACGCTTTTCATGCTGGAGCCTATAGTTTTGGAGACGCCTTTGAATTTTCCGAGATCCCATCTTGGAATTTTACACACCACATAATCCAGCGCGGGCTCGAAACAAGCCGAGGTCGTTTTTGTAACCGAATTTTTCAGCTCATATAACGCATAACCCAAAGCGAGTTTGGCAGCCACAAAAGCCAAAGGATAACCTGTTGCCTTTGAGGCCAGGGCGCTCGAGCGCGAAAGCCGGGCATTGACTTCGATAACCCGGTAATCTTCCGAGCAGGGATCGAGAGCGTATTGAACATTGCACTCACCCACAATTCCGATATGCCGGACGATGCGGATAGCAATTTCGCGGAGTTTGTAGTATTCGCTGTTTGTGAGCGTTTGCGAAGGCGCAACAACGATGCTCTCGCCGGTATGAATTCCGAGCGGATCAAAGTTCTCCATGTTACAAACCGTGATGCAGTTATCAAAAGCATCGCGTACCACCTCATATTCGATTTCTTTCCAGCCTTTTAACGATTTTTCGACCAAAACCTGCGGCGAATATTGAAATGCCCTCGCGCCAAGCTGCAACAATTCGTCTTCGTTGTTGCAAAAGCCACTTCCCTGTCCGCCCAAAGTATAAGCCGCCCTGATGATGACCGGATAACCCAGTTCGGCGGCAGCATCACAGGCATCCCGCAGGTTGCCGGCAGCCTTGCTTTTAATGGTATCGACGTCGATTTCGGTTAGTTTTTTTACAAATAAATCCCGGTCTTCGGTATCAATAATGGCCTGTACCGGCGTTCCCAGGACGAGCACATCGAATTTTTCGAGCACGCCGGATTTATACAGTTCGATGCCGCAATTCAGGGCCGTTTGCCCGCCAAAAGAGAGTAAAATACCTTGTGGCCGTTCCTTTTCGATGATCTTTTGAACGAAATAAGGATCAATCGGCAGGAAGTAAATTTTGTCGGCGATTCCCTCGGAGGTTTGAACCGTGGCGATATTCGGGTTGATGAGCACCGTTTCGATGCCTTCTTCTTTTAAAGCTTTCAGTGCCTGTGAGCCGGAATAGTCGAATTCACCGGCTTCCCCGATCTTTAGTGCGCCGGATCCGATAATCAGCACTTTTTTTATTTCGGTGTTGTTTACAAATCTCATGGCTGATCGTTTTTGTGGCTTTGTTTTACGAAGTCGATAAATTTATCAAACAAAAAGTCGGTGTCGGTTGGCCCGCTTGATGCTTCGGGATGAAACTGTGTCGAAAAAAATGGTTTGGTTTTATGGATGATTCCTTCGTTGGTGCCGTCGTTTACGTTTACGAAAAGCTCTTCCCAATCCGGGTTTATCGTTGATGAAACGGTTGCAAAACCATGATTTTGAGAGGTGATGTAACATCTTTTTGTCCCGACCTGCAGCACCGGCTGATTCAGACTGCGATGCCCGTATTTGAGTTTGAAGGTATCAGCTCCGGTTGCCAGGGCGAGCAGTTGATTTCCGAGACAGATCCCAAAGATTGGCTTTTCGGCATTCAAAGCATTTTTAAGATGGCGGATTGTTTCGTCACATTTTTTAGGATCGCCGGGGCCATTTGAAACAAACAAACCATCATAGCTGATGGCCGAATAATCGTAATTCCAGGGAACCCTGATTACTTCGGTATCCCGCATCAGCAAACGCCGGATGATATTGTTTTTCACCCCGCAGTCGACAAGCACGATTTTATATTTTCCATGGCCGTAGGTTATTACTTTGCCGGTGCTCACTTCGGCGACCAGGTTGCGCTGGTTTGGGTCTTCGATGGGAACATCCTGATTTCCGGAAACGATTTTCCCAAGCATCACCCCTTTTTCGCGCAGTTTCTTGGTCAACGCCCGGGTATCCAATCCAAAAATTGCGGGGATCCTGTTTTCTTTAAGCCATTGGTCGAGGCTTTTGCTGGCGTTCCAGTGGCTGCTTTCGAAACTATATTCCGAGATGATCAACCCGGAGATTTGTATTTTCTCCGATTCGAAGAGCCGTAACATTCCATTTTCGATATCGGCATCCGGCACCCCGTAATTTCCGATCAAAGGATACGTCAGCACCAGAATCTGCCCGCGGTACGAAGGATCGGTGAGGCTTTCGGGATAGCCTGTCATCGCTGTATTAAAGACAACCTCCCCCGAAACTGAACCCTCAAATCCAAACGAAGTTCCCTGGTAGCTGCTTCCATCCTCAAGAATAAGTT
>CAJATL010000207.1 GCA_903944895.1 uncultured Bacteroidota bacterium | reverse complement strand
GGATTTGCAGAGTCACTCTGCCGATCGAGCTTGTTGCTCACAGTTAATATTGACTTACTTTCAAAAGAACGTACCATGGTAACGCATCCCATCGTTAGTTTCATATTGCGCAAAATCTTTTGTGGGGGTCTGCCGACTGGCGACTTCTGACTCCCGTCTTCCGACTCCCGTCTTCTGACTTACGCCTAACTACGCCATTTTAATCAGGATGGTTTTGATCACATCTGAAACATCCTCGGCTTTATCAACAGCTTTTTCGAGGGTCGCAATAATTTCCTTGGTTTTTATTAATTCGATGGTATCTTTTTCTTCATCAAAAAGCTTTGAAATACCCATCTGGTAAAGATCGTCGCCCTTATTTTCGATGGTATTCAAAACGATGCACGACTGAATTATCTTTTCTCTGTTTTTCCCTGCGTTCCGCAGGCCGTTAACCGAAAACTCAATTTCTTTGGCTGCCTGATAAATTAACTCCGAAAATTCCTTCAAAACCGGAAGCAAAACTTTAGGTTTGTAAAGACGGATGCGCTGGCTTGCACCATTCATATGGTCGAGCACATCATCGAGCGAGGAAGCAAGTTCATGAATGTCTTCGCGATCGAAAGGTGTGATAAAAGATTTGTTAAGCTGACCAAAAATCTCATGGGTGATTTCGTCCCCTTCAAGTTCCATCGCTTTAATCTGTTTGATAATTGGTTCACGCTGCTCGATACTTTGAGTATCCATCAGGGTTTTAAACAGTTCGGCAGCTTTTACGAGTACTTTTACATCATGCTCAAAGAGCGGAAAAAAAGCTGTGTCTTTTGGTACGAAGAACTTTAATAAATAATCAAGATTCATAATGAGTAGTTTTAGTTTTTTATTCGCTTCAGGACTGGTTTTTAATCTCAAAAATATTTAATTTATCACACAAATAAATGAAGGAAAAAATAAATCAATGCACTTATCACCGCTGAAACCGGAATAGTGAGTATCCATGCCCAGAAAATCTTTGTGGTCACGCCCCATTTTACAGCCGAAACACCTTTTCTGGCTCCTGCTCCGATTATTGCCCCGGTAATTGTGTGTGTAGTACTTACCGGAATACCAAAATGAGTAGCACCAAATAAAGTGAGCGCACCGGCAGATTCAGCACAAAAGCCCTCAAATGGTTTAAGTTTGGTAATTTTTTGTCCCATGGTTTTAACAATTCTCCAACCTCCAAATAACGTCCCAATAGCAATAGCTGAATGACAGGATAGAACAATCCATAAACTGATCGGATCATTTTTGGTTGTTAACCCGGTTACAATAAGGGCAACCCAAATAATTCCCATCGATTTTTGGGCATCATTTCCACCATGTCCGAGACTAAAAGCGGCGGCAGATAAAAGTTGCAATCGTCTGAAATACTTATCAACTCCTGACGGTGATTGCTTTCGCGCAAAGAAAATTACAATTGCAGAGATTATAAACGACATAATCATACCAAGTACAGGCGCAATGATGATAAAAATTACAATTTTCATTACTCCGGCAAACACAACTGTACCCCATCCTGAGCTGGCCACTGCTGCTCCAACCAATCCTCCTACAAGGGTATGTGAAGAACTTGAAGGAAGGCCGTACCACCATGTCACAAGATTCCATATAATTGCAGCAACCACTGCGGCAGCAATGACGTTTAGGTTAATAACATCGGGATTAATAACACCTTTACCCATTGTTGAAGCAACTTTTAACGGAAAGATCAGAAAAGCAATAAAATTGAAGAACGCAGCCATTATAACCGCCGTTAGAGGTGAAAGCACTTTTGTTGAAACAACTGTGGCTATTGAATTGGCCGAGTCATGAAACCCGTTGATGAAGTCAAAAATGAGGACTAATGCAATAATAATGTAAAGAAATACCATGTTGGGAGATAGTCTAAAATTAGCAGGCAAAAGTATTATAAATAATTTCAACCTGACCTGTTTACAATAAGTTTATGTTAAATTATTAACACTAATTTTCAAACAAAGTAAACCTAACGACGGTTT
>CAJATL010000206.1 GCA_903944895.1 uncultured Bacteroidota bacterium | reverse complement strand
TAAGGCAATTGTATTTCTTTTCGGTGACATGCCTGAAAATAAGTCCGCTGAAACCCATACTGTCAGTCTCTGAAACTGTAATAAAAATCTGGTCGCCGGTCAAAGGTTCGTTGGTTCCACCAAAAGGATTAGGATAGTAAATGGAATCCTGGACGGTAACCTCTGTGGTTCCTTTAATCGAGCCTGAGGTCGCATTTACCTCATAAATACCGGGAATTCCAAAAAAGAAAGAAGCAGTATTACCTGATGGCTGGATTTGAACATCGGTGTTTGGTGTAACATTCCAGTTTACCATGCCAGATGGATCGGCAGCAGCAAGTTTAAAAACTACAGGTTCACCTAATTTGATGTCGGTAGTTTTGGATGATTCAAGATCTGACTGTTTATTTGTGTCAGCATCTTTTTTGCAGGATGTAAATCCGATGATTGTTGCGGCAATTGCCCAAACTAAAACTTTAGCTTTCATAAATGATACTTTTTATTAGTTAAAAAATCCGTGAATTGAATTTGTTAACTTAATATACTGGTTGCTTATCCAAAAAGGTTGGGCTATTTTAAATTATTCCTGTGAATTGGGCTATTTTGAATTTGAAAGCAGGACAAAAGCACTGAAAAAAAGCCCCACCTCTGCCTTTTAGCAAATAGTGGGGCTTGCTCCTCACTGTTACGACCATTAAATACTTTTACCTAACGTTTTATGTGGCCAGAGTTAGTTCGGGCTAATTAATCACCAACTTTTCAAAGATTATTTCATTGCCGTTTTCGATGCGGACAAAGTATAATCCTTTAGGCTGCGACGAAAAGTCAATCCTTGCAAGTTTGACCATTTCATTGCGATAAACTTCATCACCCAAAGCATTAAAGACCCTGACGTTTATCATATCAGTAAAGCTTTCGATGTTGAAAATACCTTTTGAAGGGTTGGGAAAAATCTTTATAGTGTTTTGTAGTGTACCGGCAATTCCGGTGGTAGTCATTTTTAATGCTGTTACCTCTGATAGCCCGTTATTTTCGAATAAACCTATGTTTAGGTTTGGATTGTAGGTTACTTCAATTTCGAATGTTTCTCCGGTTGAGGGGCGGAACAATTTATAGCCTAATGGATTTCCGCTTTCGAATCCATCCATTTCTGAAGTATAAATATCATCATTATTCAGGTTGAGTGCGAATGGTTTTGAAAGATCGCTGATTTTTGAAACGCCTGCACACCAGCCGCCGGCGGTAAAGCCACCAATAACATCGCCAACCTGTAACGAATTATTTAAAACATTAAAAGCAACGAGATGCGAAGCAGGTGTGTTTACAACATCATTCCAGGGTGTTGAAATTGGTTCGGAATTGCTCATTTCGTCTGATCCTGAATATTTAAAAGGCAAACCATAATTGATGGTTCCGGCAGCATTCATACGAACGTAATATGCCTTGCCAGGTTGCACATTTCCAATCGAGTTGATTCCGAAAGCAGGCCAGTAAACACCCGAACCGGCAACATCTTTTACCAGATCAAGACCTACAACTCCCGAAAACAATGAAACCACACTATACGGTGTTGAACTGAGAACGGGTATCAGGTTCCAGCCCTGGGTGAGGCTTACAGTTTTATTTGTTACCAGGCTTCCGCTTACAGGCAAATTAACATTTTCGCTTACTTTAACAGCATAGCCTGAATGGTCGTTCCAGTTGGTGAGCGTGTAAACGCCTCCTGCAGGATAATAAATTCCGCTATAATTATAAAGCATGCTTAATTGCGGGAGTATTGGACTTAAAACGACATTCATGTTTGTGTTGTAAGGTGTAATGTAACTTGAAACACCACTCCAGCCAGCCAGCAGACTGATATTTTGCGTGACTAAAGGTGCACCAAATTCGTAAGCACCAATATCAGGAGGATTACTGCGTGTAGCACCGGTAATATCAGTAGGAACCTGAGGAATGTAAACACCTTTATTGTTGAGTGCGACAGAATTCGGCATCAGGTTGGTTCCGGAAGTAAATTGTGGATTAATGGTTACCGAATTCATATCCTGGCCTGAATAGGCTTGCCATGATGCCAGTGTTGGAAAATTGATGAGATAAGGCGGTGTTAGCTGACTGAAAACCTGAGCGATATGCCCCTGGTAACCATCAATATAAAAGTCGTTGTTGTCGAAGTTCAATCCCGATACCTGATCGGTCATCATAATCCCATAAGCCTTTCCCAGTGCTTCAGGAGCAGGATTAGGAAAATCATTCCGCATCGCATTCCTTAGAATATTGTCCCTGATATCATAGGTGTTTGAATTTGACTGGCTCTGATTCCATAAAGCAATACATGCAGATGACGGTGCATACGTATCACCACCATAAAGATAAGGGCCATCCAGATAAATTGTATTGTGCCAGATTTTGAAATTTCCACCAGCGCGAATGGTAATACCCTGGGCATGGGTTAAAGCAACGCCGGGATTGAGACCATACGCACCAATGTTGTAAATCACATTGTTTGATATTTCGGTTGGTGTGTCGTTATTCTCTTTATTACACTTGATTCCGATAGCACCGGGGCCATTGGAGACCCAATCGTGAATTTTATTATTGGTGATTTTAACATTTTGGCAATAATTATAAAAAGTAATACCGAACTGAGCAACAGCATCACTTCCAAGGGCTGCCCCCATGATATCATTGCCGGTAATCAGCACATTGTCCGATTGCATAAAAGCAATACCCCACCTGGTTATATAATCAGCGGCATCGGGAGATCCAAAAATATTATTCTTTATCAGGATGTTGTGGTTTTGATTAGTGGCGGTTGCATCAATTTGCAATCCGTGCTTTGCTCTTTTTAACCAGTTGTTCTCCAGTGTAATATTATCATAACCCCCGCCATAAGCTCCGGCATTGTCATTGAAAACGACAAGGTAAGTATCCATCTGAATATCATAGTTGTCACCCGAGATGATGCAATTCTTAATGGTTATGTTTGTTGATGGATCTGAAATCCCATCGTTGGTAATTCCAATTACAAAAGGATTCTGAGAACTGGAAATATTTTCGAAAGTCAGGCTTCTGTCTGTCCCTCCGCTGTTAGATCCATTAATTGTTACATAATCAATTCCTTTAAATTTGAGGATTGCAGACGAGGTCATTTCGCCACTGATAACAGGAGTTACACCTGAATTTGGCTTAATGATAAGATTGTTTGCAGCGCTGCTTCCGCCATTGGGTTTAAAAACAATCGGGAAAGTTTCATTTGGATAGGTTTCATCATCCAAAATAAGGGTAAGCTGGCCTTTTATCCATTTCGAATTAATATCGTTTGCAGCAGCAGTAAGCGTGGTGTAGGTTTTGCCAATGCCAACATGTATTTCACCTGAAATACCTGCGACTATCGTGTATGAATGTGGTGTGGAGGGTGGGGTTGTACAGCCTGGGGGATTTGCAGCAAAGCCTGCAGCTCCTTTAAATGGATTTGCCCCAATATTTGGGCTGGTAGCCAGATCCTGGGCAACAACATAATACGAAACTACATCACCAAGAACTGTTCCTGCACCAAAAGTAAAGGTGTAAGTGTTTCCGGAAACATAAGTTGCCTGAACGCCCTGGTAAGCGCCGGAATTCTTTTTCCAGTAAAGCATGGGTAATCCTGTGCCGGTGATTGGTACGCCGCTTCCATCGGTAATTGTTGTTGTTAAGGTTCTTGCCAGTCCGGTAAACGGATTTCCAAGTGGGGTAAATGCAATCGCTGGTGGTGTAAGGTCATTGGGCAATCCACCAAATTCGTCAGCGCCAATATCCGGTGCTTTTGGAGTGAAGGCGGGATTTACAGGATATCCTGCATTTGGGTATCTTGCATCACCATCAAAATCAGTTGTTATTGGAAATGGTGCATTGACCGGTATCCCACCAGCTTCGCATTGCGTGGCAACATCAGTTTTCAGGTGAACATCATTAGGTACGGTTGCAACATTAACAAAAGGAGGCATTTCGGTTACTGAGTGATATTCATACGGAGAAAGCAGAGTCTGGTATGCACTTAACGTTTGGGCACTTGATGTTCCATCATAGAAAATCAGCCTGGTAGCTCCAGGAGTTCCAGTGTAAAGATTATTAAAATCTGAAGTAAAACCCGTTGTACCTGCGTTTCTTGCACGAATGGCAACCGTCCTGCCATTTGGTCCACGGTTAGTGCTGGTATTTACCAGGATATTATTGCGTAAATCAACTCCATTGAGTGATTGCGCGCATATTGCTGAAGAGCCATAATTGGTTTGCGTGCCTGTAGTTGTGCAATTTAGATAGATTGTATTATCGTAAAATCCTCTTGGGCTTATAGTGCCTTCGACATAAATCCCGTTCAGCATATTCCATGAATAGCCTTCGGTAGCATTTGCTGCAGGATTACTGAGATCGGCAACCATGTTATTGTAAAAATACAATGCGTTGCCAAGGCCCGCTACATAAATCCCATTAATGTTCGAATAGGATGATGTGTTGTTACTCTTTATGTTTTGAATTTTATTATTGTAAAAATATCCCATAGTCCCATAATAACCGCCGTACAACCCGCTAACTGAACCATTGGTTTCAGAAATATTGGTAATTGTGTTGTTGTAAACTCTTTTGCTTTGGGAATCATTAAAAGTTACATAGAGGCAATGCGTGCTTCCATAAGCAGATACAATGTTGTTATCCACCATATTGTCGTAAGCATCCAGGGTAGTTCCGCTGCCAGCTATTGCAATGAAATAGGTATTCCCAAGTGTAAGGGGCGCCGCCTGTATCCTTTTATTGCCTGTAACACTGTTGTTATGAACAACCAATGGGCCTGGTTCGGTAGATGCCTTTTGAATCCACACATACCTGATTTCGCCTGCAGCGTCAGCAAATGCTGAGCCGATCGTGTTGTTACTGATAATATTGCCATAAACATTTGCAGTAACTCCCATGTTTTGCAAAAACATTAACCGGCTTGCTGCCTGGCCGGCACTATTAGGGTAGAGGCAATTGGTGACTGTATTATTATAGATATTTGAGGTGTTGTTGATGCCATCAGCCCCCATATCGCTCCAGATAGCATAAAAAGCAGAAGCTCCCCATTCATCTTCAGGCCTGTAGGTCATGGTAACTGTGTTGCCATAAAGGTCGTAACTTGCATTCTTGGCAGTTGTAAGGTAGATTCCATAAATGGCTGGATCAGGATCGCCGGTGGTTGCCGTAGAGCTGTTAATGGTATTGTTGGCAACTTTTAAGTTATTCTGGTAAATGGTGTAAATTCCGTGAGCTACAAAATTCCCCCCACCAATATGGGTAATTAAGTTTGCACCATCCTTACCAATCTCATTATTCTGATCATAATAAAAATATGGATATGCTGTATGATTGTACCCTGACAGATAAATACCCATGTAGCAATTTGAAATGGTATTACTGTAAATCTTCAGGTTTGAATTGGCTCCCGTAGCGTTTGTTACAGTAAGTTGAGTGATCGACGATGGTGTATGATTATTGGAATAAATACCTTTTGATTGGCTATTTGCAGTAGTAAGGTTTATTGTACAGTTTCTAATCGTGATATTCTGTGAACCATTGGTTCCGGAAGCTTTAAGAAGGGCATAACCCCATTCCATTTGCTTGGTTTGTGTGTTATTTGCTGATGCATCAGTCAGGTTAATACCATCAAAAGTAACATAGTCGCAACCACCAATGGCAATTATTGCGTCAACAAGACTATTGCCTGTTGCTGCCGTTATAACCGGATTACTCCCTTCACCTGATTTTTGAAAAATTATCGGGTTGGCTTCTGATCCTGTTAACGTTGTTATCTGACCTGCTGTTGGAGTTGCAAAGGTTTCCGTATGTCCGGCAATTACGTTAAAAGTTACTCCTCCTGCACCAACGCCGGAAGTATTAAGCGCAGCAATGGCTGCAGCAATGTTGGGATAATCCCCGGGGATGTTTTTCGGCCCGGTAAGCTGGGCAAATGATGCTGCCGATAAGAGCAGCGCAAGGATAATTGTAAATACTGAATTTTTCATAAACGTTAATTATTTGTTGTTAGATTTATCATTATTTTCGGTATGATCAATTTTGTCGATGAGTTTCTGGAGGATGATGCTCTGAAGTTTTTGAAATTGGTTGAATTCCTCAATAGAATCAGCATTTTTCATCTGATCCATCGAATCTTCATCCGGCTGTCCATTTTCGTCTTTTTCGTCCAATTTATCTGTTATCATAAAATTATCAGATTGCAGAAGTTTACTTTTTAAAATCATTGCACAAAGATCAACCATGAATTTACACATTGCAAATATTCAACCCGCACAAAACCAATACACCCGCTAAATCGTGACTGTACAATACCTGTACGTTAGTCAATTTGATTTGTATGGTGCTGTTTTTTAATGATATAGCAATTCAAATATCAAAATCGGCAAAATTTTAAAATCTAAGACAAATGAAGTTTTATGATCAAAACGAAAGATTGTAATAAGTACTCAGGATTTTAAAAATCCAACAGCCACCGAGATAACATTGCAGCGTTCCGAACCCTTGAAGGGTTCGGAACGCTTGCCATTATTCTTTTGAATATCTGTGAGTTACAAAAGAGTTATATAGTAGGTTTGGGGAAAAGGATAAGGTTTAGAATCAAAAAATGGATTTCACCGGATGAAAAGAAATCCAAGACCCCAGTAATCAGCAAGGAAAAATTGATTCCATAGCCCCGGGCTTCAGCCCGGGGATTAAAAAACGGATAAGGTTAACCAGGGCGTTTACGCCCTTCAAACGATAAGACCCGCGATATGGACAAAAGGGCGTAAACGCCCTGCCATCTTAGCTTTGGAGATTTCAGCAATCCCAAACCTGAAGGTTTGGGCTATGGAAAATCGTCGGGTTGAATGGTTTCACCTTTTCAAAAGATGAAACCTTTCAAAATAAGGAGGTGATTGATTTGTACTAAGTACTCAGGATTTTTCAAATCCAACAACCACCGAGATAACTTTCCAGCGTTTCGAACCCTTCAAGGGTTCGGAACGCTTGCCATTATTCTTTTGAAATTCTGTGAGTTACAAAAGAGTTATATAGTAGGTTTTGAAAAATCAGGGGGTGTGAGATTTGTACGAAGGTTGAAGAAGGAGGGATAAGATTTTTCCGAGTTGATTCGATGGAAAATGGTAATCATATTTTTAAAGCCAATCCTTAGTCCACGAGACTGAATGCAACGCCTCCCCAACCTTATTTCGAGGCAAAAAAAAACCACAGCTTTCGCCGTGGTTTTTTAATAACCCTAAAAATTAAATCACTATAGTATCACTACTTTTTTAACTACAGTTTGATTATTACTGCTGATTCTTACAAAATACACGCCTGGCGTTTCTTTGGAAAGATCAAGCTGGTGTATCGAAGAAGTTGCCGAATGATCAAGCTGTTCTGAATAAACTAATTTTCCATTACTGTTTTCGACTGTAATGCTGATAAGTTGACCAATAGAAGGCATTTCCATGGTGAAAATCCCATTGCTTGGATTTGGATGCAGCGTAATTTCTGAAAGTACGTTTTCCTGAATTGCCGTTGAACCAGCACCCATTTTGAGAATCATCGAAAGGCCCATTTCTGCAAATGAACCTGCATTTGGCATTGATGAACTAAAGCTTACTTCAACTTCGGTTTGCGACATTTGTGAAGGGTTATAAACCTTGAATGTCATCATTTCACCTTCTGCGAGTCCGTCGGTAGCGTCAGTAGTTAAGTCGTCGCCATTGGCAACCAGCAAAAGATTACCTGCCTGGCCATTGTATTGTGTAAAACCAACGCAGTTACCCTGAGCGTCGAATGCACCGATGAAAGTTCCTTTTTCCAGATCAGCAACTGCAGAATGATGAATAGCGATAAAATGCTGAACACCAGTTTTAGCGCAAGTCCATGGAGCATTTTCATAAGTGGCAGCCTGTGCTTTTGCAAGGTTGCTGTTATCAGCACCTCCACAGGTAAAAGTTGCATTTGCTGCCTGATGCAAATTCACGAGATAGCCTACGCCTGGTTCGAGAACTTCGAGGGAATAAAGCCCGCCATCCGGCCAATAAATCAGTTCTGAGCCAAGGTCGAAAGCAAATAACAGATGATTTCCGAACTGTGAGAAAATGTCGGCAGATGGTACCGGTTGATCACACAAAACAGGAATATAGCTTGTCCCTTGCGGTACATTGATGGTTTTGTTTTCCGACATTTCACCAATCACATGGAAACAAGCAGCTTCGTTCATTTTGATTTTATAACCCTGGTTTGTATTCCAGTTACCAATCAGATTGATGTTTTGTGCTGGCCAGTAGAATCCATTGTATCCCATGATAATTTGCATTTCATCTTCAATTTCGGTTAAAACAGTCTCGATAGCCGGAGCTTGCGGAACCTGATAACTCGAAACGCTACTCCAGCCCGTAGAAACACATACATGATGGTAATTAGCAGTTGTTGCATCGGCTGTTGCACCCGGTGATGAATAAATAAGTCTGCCATTAACCGACCATATTTTGTAGAAATAGGTAGTATTTGGCTCGCGGTCGGTTTGGCTGAAGGCTGTTAAAGTTCCTTTGTAGATAACAGTTCCATTGCTTCCAATCGTGTTTCCAACCTGATAGGTTGACCCATTGACTGGCTGATCAAATGTAGCAGTGCTATTGGTAGCAATAATTACATCGTTACCGGCAGCATTTAAAACATAGCTTAAGTTGATGGTTGATAAATCGGCAACTGCAGTGAAGAGTGTTGGAGATTCGGGTGCTGGAATCACTTCAATTGTAATCATATCCATATAAAGATTGGACCCTGGTGAAACCGGGCTGAAATCATGCCAGCCAACATGATAGATACCTGTTGCTGATGGTGTAAGGAAAGAACAGGTTTTTTGTGTGTAAGTGGTGGTTTTTGGCAGGGCAATATCATAAAAAATCGGTGAACTGGTCATGCCGGCAACCGAAGGTTGATTTCCCCATTTTACTTCAATCTGATGAGGATTTCCATTTACGTTTTGATTACGGTACCAGAATTTCACTTCATAGGTAACGCCTGCAGTTAATTCAAGTCCGTTGGTAAAATACCAGTCATTTCCATACGAATTTATACCACCATTCATTCGGAGAGAGTAAGAACCCTGTTTTGAAAATCCGTTATTGATGGTCCAGGTATAATCATTAGATTCTACATTAACAACTGTTCCACAGCCGATGGTGCCATTGTATTCAAAACTTTCGGTAAAAGGAATGGTAGCGGTCGAGCAAAGCGTTGCTGCATTTGCCATAACACCTGTAGGTGAATAAATGTTATTGTTTGTTGGATCGTATGACCAGGCCTTGTAATAGTATGTTGTAATATTGGGTATTAATCCTGTATGGTTGAAGCCTGATAATGGCCCAACATAGATAACTGTACCGCCGTTAGGGAGCAGGTTACCGGCAACATAAACTGTTCCGTTAACTGGCTGATCATAGCTGGCCGGCTGATTTACATAATCGCTGCTGTTTATGGCAACAATAACATCATTGTTAAATGCATTTTTTGTCCAGGCAAGATTGATCTGGGTGGCGCTAAAGGCTGTTGCAGTGAAACCTGATGGTGGCGCAATATTGGTTGAAGTAAATGCCGGAATTCCCAATGAATATTCGGTACCGTCGAAGGAGAATGCTTTGTAATAATAAGTGATTGCTCCGGTAAGGCCGGTGTGGCTAGCCGGTGAAGTTGTCCCATTTGATAATAAAGTACCACCGGCAAATGCTTCGCCAACGGCCGGAGGAGTTCCAGAAGGTGAAGTAAACGAACCTGTAAGGTTCCAAACAATAACCACGTTATTATCTGCAGCATTAGCTGTGAAACCAACGTTTATCTGGTGTGAACTTACCGCAGTAGGTGTAACACCACCCGGGTTTACAATGCTGATTGGGGTACCGTTAAATTCGTCAGCACCGATGTCAGGAGCTGATGATCTTGTATCTCCGTCATAGTCGGTAGTTATTGCTACCGGAGTGTTGATTTGCATACCACCACTTTCACATGGGGTTGGTAAACCATCAACAATATGTAAGTCATAGGGTGCCACAGAACTCATAAACAAAGGAGTATGTCTGAAAGAACCCGATTCACGCACCGGACCAACCAAAGTCTGGAAAGCTGCAAAATCATATGAAGTTGTACCATCATTGTAAACAGTATGTGTGGCATCTTCCACTTCTCCGGCATAGTAAGCGTTGGCATTCGAAAGGAGTAAATAGTTATCCAGTGTTGTTGATGTTCTGCGCAGGGCTGCTATGATTCCTAGTCCGGCTGGTGTTGAAACATTTACAAACAAATTATTTCTCAAATCTGTTTTTGGGCCATTGCCATTGTTAAAACAAGCCGTCGAAAAATTTGCACCTGTGCTTGAAGCATTCAGGTAAACCGTGTTGAAGTAAACATTTAATGCTACGGGTGAAGTTGTATTATTGATACCGGCAATCAGGTTTTTCGTTGGGTTGATCGTTGGATTTGCATTTGGACTGGCAATTGGCGCTTTGAGGTCGTAAATATAGTTATTGTAAACATTTACTACTGTTCCACTGCCGATCTGGATTCCAAACATGTCAAAATTAACTCCGCCACCATTGTTGGTGAGGTCATAAATTTTGTTATTGTAAATATTAGCTGGATTCCCATTGGAGCTGCTGATACCGGTCATTGTGCCTGCCTGGGTTGCACTGGCAGTTGTGTTATTATAGTTCGAGAAAACAAGATTGTGGTGCACATTGGAAGTTAAGGACGCATTAACTACTATGGCAGTAAATGTTCCTGAATTTCCGGTTTTGGTATTATTTGAAACCTCGTTATTGTACATATTAAGGTTTGCTACATTACCACTGCTCATTCCGGTAAATGCACCTGTTCCCGCAAATGAATTATTTTTTACCGTGTTTGAGTAAAAGTTCAGCGTGGTAACCTGCCCGCTGTTTGCTATTCCGTTGAATGCAGCGTTAGTGGCTGCAGCGTTTGTACAATTTTGAACTGTATTTCCGTAAATGTTAGCGGTAATACCAGGTTCGCCTGCATACACATTGATGCCATTAAGGCCGGAATTACCAGCGGATGGTTGAAGTGTAACTGTATTATTGTAGGTATCGCAACCATTGGTATTCTGAACTAAAATGCCATAAATCTGCTGGTTAGTGATACCGGCAGCAGTAGTTGAGATAGCACTGTTGGCAACCTTTAAATTACTCTGGTACCTGGTATTGATACCGTAAATGTTAAAATCAATGATGGTATTGGCACCATCTACCCCAATTTCATTGTTTTGGTCATAAAGGTCAAATGTAGTGTTATAACCTTGAAGAATAATTCCATTACTTACAGTTGAAATAGTGTTGTTGTAAAATTTACAGTTGTTCAAGGCATCTGTTACGGCAGTATAGTTGGTAATATTAACCTTGTCGGTATAGACATGGTTACCAGCGTAAATACCTGTAGTTATGTTTGTGGTGGTGGCATATTTACTCAAAGTAACCGAACAGTTTCTGATCGTAATATTCTGACAACCATTTACGGGAGCTGTTTTACTGGCTTTCAAAAGTCCATAACCAATTTCCATCTTTGTTGTTGCATCAAGGTTGGCTGCATTTTCGGTAAGATTAATCCCATCAAAAGTGATATAGTCACCACCTGTAATCACAATGATACCATCTAATGCGAGAGAACCGGTACCAAGACTGGTACCAACACCAGCAGTAATTAATGGGTTGTTACCAACACCGCTTTTCTGAAAAACGATTTGGTCGGCAGAAGTTCCTGTAGCAGTAATTAAACCTGCCAATGGAGACAGGAAGGTTTCGGTATAGTTGGCAGCGACGTTAAAAGTAACACCTCCTCCACCAACTCCCTGGGCATTAAGGTCGGCTATTGCAGCAGCAACCGTAGGATAATCCCCTGGAATGCTTTTTGGCCCACTAAGCTGGGCAAAGGTTGTAGCACCGAATAACAGTGCAGCAATCATCATTTGTACTGATTTTCTCATAATTTCTAACTTGTTTGTAAATGAATATAAAAATTAAACCTGATTAAATTCAAATCATCATTTCGATCAACCAAATCTGGTGTTTTTTGGTGCCGGAAATGTTTTGACAAAGATCAACCAAGCAATTTCGCATTGCAAGTTTTTCACATGCACAAAACCCATACAGGCCACAAAACAGGGCTGTACAATACCTATACAAGTCTAAAATGAAATGTTAAGATACAGATTAATAGTAAGATAGAAAATCTGTTGCCTGAAAGATTTTAATTGGTGGCTGGAAAAAAACTGATCTGAAAATTCTAAATTGACGACAGAAAAGTGATCAGATTGACATCAGAATTAACGATTCCGAGTTTTTGCCTGAGGCGGTAACGGGCAGTTTCGAGCGTACTGATTCTTTGCCCGGTAAGTTCGGCAATATCTTTCGACGACATATTTAAACGCAGAAAAGCACACAATTTCAACTCATTAGGACTTAAAGAAGGGAATTTCTGAAGCAGGTTATTGTAAAACTCACCATGAACCTCTTTAAAGCGGTGCGAAAATTCCTTCCAGATTTCTTCTTCCTGGCTTCGCTTAAGCTCATGAGCAACTTTTTGTATGGTATTTTTTCCCTCTTCTGAGGTAGCTTCCTTTTCGATGGTGATGAGTTTTTCGGAGAGGCCGGCCAGCATCTCGTTCTTTTTCATCAACGACATCACGTTAAGTACCATCTCCTTATTTTTAAAATCCATTTCCCGTTCAAAACCTGCTTTTTCCAACTGCATTTTTTTTGCCTTTAGCTTCAATTGTTTCAAAATCAATAAAATAATTATGATACTAAAAAACAGCCCGCCGGAAATTATCAGGATTACAACATTTTTGCGCTGTTTGGCTAACCTAAGATCCTGCTCATTTTTTTCGAACTGGTACTGCAATTCAAGTTTGGCAAGCGTTTTTTGTTTCTCCTCAAGAAACAGGCTGTCTTTGTATTGCTTTTCGAGTATGTAATATCTGAAGGCATCCAGAGAGTCATTTTGTGAAAGGTAAAGTCGATTGAGCATGCCCGAAGATGAAACAATAATTTCTTTAAATCCATGCTCTTTTCCGATGTTTAAAGTGTTTAATGCGATCGATTCGCATTTGTCAGGCTGACCTGTTTCGAAATAGATTTCACTCAGCATCACCTGGCTTTTTGCCAGCCGCAATTTGTTGCCGAGTTTATTAAAAATGGTCATTGCTTGCTGGATATTCGAAACGGCAACCTGATATTGTTTGAGTTGTAAATAAACATCCGCAATATTCAGATAATTATTGGCAGTCAGGTATAGATTACCCATCCTGATATTAATCTGGAGTGCTTCCTCATAACTTTTCAGCGCCTCGTCGTATTGCTTCATTTGGCTGTAAACCTTAGCCACGTTATTGAGGTTGCTGGCAATACCTTCGTCGCTTTTTATCTCCTTGGCTATCTGAATCGACCTTGAATAATAGTCCAGGGCTTTGTTGTAATCTTTCTGGTCGAGATACAAAGTGCCGATGCGGCAATAGGTTCCGCCAATTCCGTTTTTGTCGTTTAATTCTTCATAAATCTTGAGGCTGGTAAAGAAATTCTCCGAACTCTTGGCCTGATAACCGATATCATAATAAATAGCCCCGATTGCATCCAGCGAAAAGGCAAGCTCTTTTTCAAGACTAAGTGTATTTGCAAGGTTTTTGGCTATCATGGCGTATTCCATGGCCTGATTGAGGTCCGACATAAAATAATAAATCCTTGCCACCAGGAGGGATGAGTTAAGTTTCCATGTGTCGTTTGATTGCTCTTCAGCCAGTGCAAATGCCTGCAAGCCATACGAAAGCGCTTTTGAAACATCAGAACTGATCAGTTGATCGGAAAGGTCAATCAATATATTGTATTGCTCTTGTGGTTTTTGAGTCCGGGACAATTCATTTTCGAGGCTGTCGGCCAAATGGCTGTTTTGTGCCGGCAAAGCCAGCGCAATTAGTAAAAACATAAATACGAATACAAATTTTTTCAACAACATGAATTACCTGTTATGAGTATTGACCTGACAAAACTAACAAAATTAGTGGTTAAATTTTGTTTTAATGGGTACACATCAAGTTTTTTACCCCAAATTACTATGGTTTTCACTTCTTTTTAGCAAATCGAAAGTTCAAAAGACCCTACCCCTGAAGCCGGCCCAAATCAAAAACTCAAACCAGAGCCTTCTTTTTAGATTCTCTCATAGGGTTTATCGGGCTTTTTATTCCCATTTTTGAGTACAGTCTAAAAAGGTTCTATAAATTTTATCAAGGTGGCTAAAGCCCTGAATATCACGAACATGAAATGCCCCGACCTTAAGGTCGGGGCAATTGAAAACCAGACAGTTACCGGGCTTTAGCCCAAAATCATCTGTTTTTAGACTGGACTCATTTTTGTAGTTTGATTGCTTTGCTTTTAGTCCAGTGCTTACCAAAAAGCGCCCTTGTTGTGATCATAAGGCCTGAAGCTAACCAAATTCTATTTGTAAAAGCCTCGCAGAGGCGATTTTAATTTGGATGTTTTTTAGTTTGTCGAAAGGCAAATCTCGAGGGGTTTGTAAACCACCTTTTGATCGTGGTATTCTTCGGGATAGACCTCCATTTTGTAAGTGCCACAGAGCGAATACACCTCGCTTTTGGTTAGTTTTACAAGCACCGAAGCAAAATTTCCGCCATTTTTCTTTCCGTCGATATCCCGGATGCTGATAGTGTGCGGCTTGTTGAGCAGGTTAATGGCACCTACAAAAACATAATTATCCTTTGCAAACGGAAACCTCATCCTTGTCACATCAGCGCGGTGGTTGCAATCGATGGGGCCATGGTAGGTAATTTTGTCGGGATTGCGCCAGAATTCGCCAACCACTTTGCCGAGCGAATCCATTAAAATCACTTCAAGATTGGTAATGTTGGCCGTGTCGCTACTGCAGTGGATATTAACGACAATAATCCCTGTTGCATCAAAAGGACAGTGTTGCGCCGACAAGCCACCGGCAAAAAGCAGTCCGGCAAAAATTAAGAAACGAGTCATCGGGTTCATTTTTAGCATTTAAAGACCATCAAACATCAAACAATATTAAAAACGTTACAAAAAGCCGGATTCATTCTTTTCCTGATTGAGCAATAAGCAAACGTGGCTTTACCTGTTTTCGTTCATGGCTCATTTCATTCAATATTTTCATAATTTCGAAGCCTTAAATCGTTGTTAATATTTTGAAACACAAACCATCGTTTTGTCTTATGTTTTAACAAAGACTACATTTTTAAAGTTTTGGCTTATGAAAATCGCTGACGACTTACAATTCCGGCTTTTAGACCCCGATGGTTTAAAAACCCTTGTCAACTGGGCAGCACAGGAAGGTTGGAACCCCGGCCCTCACGATGCTGAGGTTTTCTTCGCAACCGACCCTGAAGGCTTTTATGGATATTTTGATCGCGATGAAATGATTGCCGGCGGCTCCATCGTCTCATACCAAAAAGCCTTTGGTTTTATGGGCTTTTTTATTGTAAAACCCGAATACCGCGCTTCGGGCATTGGCCGCAAACTCTGGTACCAACGGCGCGACACGCTGCTTGCGCGATTAAACCCCGGAGCAGCAATCGGCATGGATGGCGTTCTGGCCATGCAGCCTTTTTATAAAAAAGGTGGTTTCGAAATCGCTTTCCGCGACGAAAGACACGAAAAAACCGGGACAGTCTTCGAAATTAATAATCACATCACCCCCATCACTGATGAGGATTTTGACGCTGTGATGGCTTTTGACTTGCAATGTTTTGGTTTTGAAAGACCACAATTTATTAAGCCCTGGATAGAACTGCCGGACGGCAAAACCTTTAAATTTGTCGAAAATGGCGGACTTAAAGGATTTGCTGTGATGAGAAAAGCAAGCAAAGGCTATAAAATCTGTCCGCTCTTTGCCGATGACGCTGCTATTGCCGCAGAGCTTTACAAAGCTTGCCTGAATGCTGTTCCCGGTGAGCCGGTTTATCTCGATATTCCGATGATAAACCAGTCGGCTGTTGAGCTTACAAAAGCTTTTAATACAACCTATGTTTTCGAATGTGCCCGGATGTATTACGGCAAACCACCGGAAATTGCCGTTGATAAGATTTTCGGAATAACCACCTTTGAGCTTGGATAAAGCAGGATGAAGGTTTTTGTGCCGGATTTTCGGTCAGAAATTAGTAAAACATCAGGTTAACGTACACAGGATTTTAATAATCCAACAACTATTGGGATAATTTTATCCGCACTGAAATATCAATCATTTTTAAAGAGTCCCGAACGGGCGAAATCTGGTCAATAAGTATCTGGTTCTTTTCCGGATTGATTTGATTTTTACCGGCAGACGTTAAAATCATGATAACTAAAATCAGAATTACTTTTGGATGTTTGATTACTCCACCATTTCATAATATCACATGAGTTTTTCGAAGGTATTAATTTATCAGTTTTTCCTGGTACATGCCGGGTAACAGATCAGAGAATTTATGGCTTCTTCATTTTTTTTAATAAAAAATCCTATCTTGCAGTAACCTTTTTCAAATTTTTTGGTAATCAATAAACGAACAACAACAAAACAAAATCCGGTGAAGATTTTCAGTACAGACGAGGAGTTAATGGTTGCAGTAAAAGAGGGCGATTTGGATGCCCTCTCACCGATCTTTGAAAAATATCATGTTAAGCTTTACAACTTTTTCCTGCGGCTTACGGGCGACCGGGAAACCAGCCGCGACCTGACACAAAACGTCTTTGGAAGGATTTTGAAATACCGTGAAACCTATAACGAAAAACACCCGTTCAAAACTTGGATTTACCAGTTGGCACGCAACGTTCATATCGATTATTACAACCAAAACAGGTACTTGGTTTCGGATGTGGATGATGCCGAAACCATTGCCAGTCGCGACAAGGATGCAATCGAGGAAATGGAAGACACCGAGCGCCACGAAATACTCAAAGAAGCACTTGGAAGGCTTCCGGCCGATCAGCAGGAAGTGATTGAGCTGAGCCGGTTTCAGGGATTAAAATATGAGGAAATATCCAAAATTACCGGAAGCTCGGTGCCGGCAGTAAAAGTAAAGGTGCACCGGGCAATTAAACGACTAAAGGAAATTTATTTTCAGATGGTGTGAAAAGGGAAGGATGGAAGAATGTGACAATTCGACAATTCGATAATGGAAAAATGGAAGAGTGGAATGATGGAAGAATGGAAGATTCTAATTAATACGGCCAACTGCCGACTGGCCACTGTAAACTGCCCTCTCCCAACTGCCAACTGCTAACTGCTTACTAGCCTTTGCGAAACAAAAATTTAAAATCATGGAAAACTGTAAAAAAATAGAACTGCTGTTGATCGATTTTGTGGATAAAACACTCAATCCAGAGGAAACGCTTTTCGTAAAAACGCATTTGGAAAGCTGTAAATCATGCAGTGAAGAGGTTGACAGACTGGTGATTTTGTTTGAAGAAATGAACAAAATACCGAAAGAAATACCCGACCAACTTCTCAGACAAAATTTTGAGACCATGCTAAAAAATGAAAAACAAAAGGTAGTTTCTGCCGGACTTGCAATGGCAAAACCGGAACTCAGGATTCGCTGGTTTTATTCCACTTTTGGACAGATTGCAGCCGGGTTTGCCTTGCTCATCACCGGAATGGTGCTTGGTTTATTAATCAGCTCAAATCATCCAGGCCTAAGTCAGACCGAAGATCTTAAAAAGGAGATAACCGAGATGAAGGATATGCTCATCCTGACCAAACTCGATCAGCCTTCGGCAAGCCAGCGAATCATGGCTGCAAATTACCTCGAGGAAATGACCGCTCCCGACAAAAAAATCCTCGAAGCCCTCATCAATACGATGAACACCGACAATAACAGCAACGTAAGGATGGCCGCAGTAAACGCCCTCTCCAAATTTAAAGAACAGCAATTGGTCAAGGATGCTTTGGTGGAAACTCTTAGCCTCCAAACCGACCCGATTATCCAGATTTCGCTCATCAATATCCTTGTCGAAATACAGGACAAACGTGCTGTTGACAAGATGAAAGAATTGCTCGAGAAAAACAGCACCAACGAATCGGTAAAAAAATTAGCCGAAAAAGGGATTCTAACGCTGGTGTAGGGGGAAGAGGGGAAGAATGGAACAATTCGACAATTCGACAATTCGACAATGGAAGAATGGAAATTTGGAAAAGTGGAATGTTGGAGAAATGGAACCCCGATAGCTATCGGGGGGAATGTTGAGGCGTTAGCCGAAATCCCGCTTCGGCGGGAGAAGATTGCAAAAATGGAAATTGACAACTGGCGACCCCAGATAGCTATCGGGGCTGGCGACTGGCAACTTCCGACTGCCGACTTCCCTTTGCGCTCTGCGCTCTGCAAAAAACACCATCAACAACAAAATTTATAAACATAATTAAATACATCATTCATCATGAAAACACTATTGAAGGCATTCATTACAGTAAGCATTTTATGCGCTGGCAACGCTTTTGGCCAGGAATTCAAAAGCAACGTTAAAAACATAAAAAAAATCGAAATCGGGCAACTGTCGGGGGAGGTTACAATAACCGGAACCAGCGGAAGTGAACTTATCATCAAAGCCGATGGCTTAAGTGAACTGCCCGAACGCGCCAAAGGCCTTAAACCACTTTCGGCGGGCGGCACCGATAATACAAATCTCGGGCTGAATGTTGCCGAGGCTGCCAACATCATCAGCATTTCAGGTGCTACCAAGCAATCAAGCGAAGCAAGTTATACGTTTATGGTGCCCGAAGGCATTGCCGTTAAACTCGATTACACAAGTCCCTTTACTTCGTCGGATGTTCAGGTTAAAGACTTTAAAAACGAAATCGAAATCAGTACCATGAATGGTGGCATCAACTGCGAAAATGTGAGCGGCCCATTGATTTTTGATGTAATCAACGGAGACATCACGATCATGTTTTCAGCAGTAAACCAGAGTAGCCCAATGTCGGTAAAATCAATCAATGGCGAGGTTGACCTAACCCTGCCGTCGGGTGCCAAAGCCGATTTCGATCTTAGCTCCCTCCAGGGTGATATTTATACTGATCTTGATATCCTGGTTGACAAAAAAGAGAACGAAAACGGCGAAGCCCGCTTCCTGGGCGGCATGAACAGCATAAAAGGAAAACTTAATGGTGGCGGCGTAAAAGTGACGGTTTCATCCATCAACGGCAACCTCTACCTTCGCAAAAAATAATTGCTGCAAGTCTTCCCGGAAAGGAATCCAAACAGACGACCTTTACGGGAAGATTTTTAATTTTCAAAATCTCACCCTGCGAGGTGTAACATTTCCAAAATTTTAAGGTCAAATAAAACAATTGAGATTATGAAGAATTTTATCTTTATCATCCTGGCCTTCTTATGCTTTTCGTTTACGATGGCTCAGGAGGTTTTCGAGAAAACAGTGGCTCTTGAAAAAAATAAAACTGCAGAAATGAATTTCGATTTTGCCGATAATATCATCATCAAAAGCTGGGAAAACAGCGAGGTTAGCGTTAAAGCTACCGTGAACATCAACGATAATGCCGACAACAGCAAATACGAACTTAATGTAGAGCCGGTGGCTTCGGGCATTAAAATGACTGGCAAAATCAATAATCTTAAAAGCCTGAGCGATCATTCATACCAGGTTGTTGATGGCGCTATTACAAAATCGGATGACCAATGTGTGAAAATTGATATTGATTACGAGGTTTTTCTACCCGAAGGAACAACTATTGCGTTGGAAACCATCAGCGGCAATATCGAACTTACGGGATTTGAAGCGCCGATGCACATTAAAACAATCAGCGGATTCATTGATTTTTCGATTGATCCGCATATTAAAGCCTCTTTTGAAACCAAGACCATCACCGGCGAAGTTTATTCAGACCTCGATCTGGAAACCGAAAACAAAGAGCCTGATATGCGGGTTTTCAGAGGTGGTCATATTATGGCAACGTTAAATGGAGGCGGAAAATCCATCAAACTCGAAACGATAAGCGGGGATATTTATCTTCGCAAAGAAAAATAATAGTACATGTTTCAAAACTATCTTACAACAGCGATCCGTGGAATCATCCGGCAAAAAGGATATACTTTTATCAATATTTCCGGGCTTTCGGTGGGCCTTGCCGCCTTCATCCTGATAAGTTTGTGGTTTTATCACGAACTGAGTTTCAACCGCTATAACCGGAATTTCGATAACATCTACAGGTTTGCCCAGACACAGCAATACACCACCGGGCCGTTAACTACGCCGTGTATGCCGGCACCACTGGCGGCAGATGCAAAGCGCGACTTCGCCGAATTTGAAGAAGTATTCAGGTTTTACGAACAGTCGGCCGTGGTAAGTTTTGGTGACAAAAAATTTATCGAATCCATCACGCCTGCCGATTCAGGGCTGTTTAAGGTATTTGATTTTAAACTCGTTTCGGGAACGCTGGATGGCGCGCTTAAGGAGCCTTTTACAACGGTTATTACCGATAAAGCTGCCGAAAAGTTCTTCGGGAAAACCGATGTTACGGGTCAGTTTCTCCGGTTCAACGATAAACAGGATTTCAGGATAACGGCTGTGATTGAGCGGCCACCAACAAACTCGAGCTTCCAGGACGATTTTTATATTCCTTTCGATTATCTCATCGAAATGGGTTTTACCTTAAAAGAATACGACTGGAACACTTTTTTTATTTACGCACAACTCAGCCCCGGAGTGGATTACAGCGATTTCAATAAAAAGTTCGCCAATTATTTCCAGCAGGTGCAAAAGGATACGACCATTACCACCACATTGTTTTTGTCACCGCTTAGCAAAGAAAACCTTTATTATTACGATGGAACCCCGACCAAAATCAGGAGTATTTACACTTTTGGAATCATTGCCATTTTTACCCTTTTGATTGCGTGCATCAACTTTATGAACCTTTCAACCGCCCGCGCCGCCAAGCGAAGCCGCGAAATCGGGCTGCGGAAAGTCGTTGGAGCCACCCGCAAACAGCTCATTTATCAGTTTATCGGCGAGTCGTTGCTGATGTCGTTCATCTCGCTCATTTTCGCCATGCTCCTGGTTCAGTTGTTTCTTCCGCTTTTTAATGAACTGAGCGGCAAAGAGCTGTCGTTTTCGCTGGTTGACCCGTTCATCGTCATTTCGTTGATTTTGGTGACCCTGTTCACGGGCATCATTGCGGGGAGTTATCCTGCTTTGTACCTTTCATCATTCCGACCAGTAAAAGTGATGAAATCCCACGGAAACAATCCTAAGGGCAACACCTGGTTCAGGCGCAGCCTCGTGGTTTTTCAGTTTGTGCTTTCGGTTGGGCTGATCATCAGCACCATTGTTATGTACCGGCAGTTGAACTTCATGCTTCACTCCGACCTTGGGATGAATAAAGAAAACGTGATATTCTTCAGTTTCAGAGGCGATCTCAAAGATAAATACGAAGCTTTTAAAGGGCAGTTAAAAACCAATCCCGATGTTTTGGCTGTTGGATGCTCCTCGCACCTCCCGTTTATGGTAGGCAGCAACAGTGGTGGTTTTTCGTGGGAAAACAAAAATGAAAACGATGATGTGCTCATCAATCTTGAGTTTGCCGATGTTGACTTCCCCGAACTGATGAAAATAAACCTGGTGAGTGGCCGCTATTTCTCGAAAGATTTCTCCACCGACACCTCCGCAATTCTTGTTAATCAAAAAACCGCAAAGCTCATGGGAATCGAAGACCCGGTGGGGAAATGGATTTCGTGGGGCGACAATTACAGGTTCCGGATTATTGGCATGGTTAAGGATTTTCATTTTCAAAAAATGCAATCCGAAATCGACCCGCTCATCATCTTTAACGCGCCCGCAAGCACCCAGTTTGTTTTTGTGAGGATTAACGGAGAAAACACCGAAAAATCGGTCAATACCATCGAAAGTTCCTGGAATAGCTTCGTGCCGGCGTTCCCGTTTGAGTATAAATTTCTGGATGCCACCTACGAAAAAATCTACCAGAACGAAACCCGCCTGAGTAAAATATTCGGCTATTTTGCCATACTTGCGGTTATCATTTCGTGCCTTGGATTGTTTGGACTGGCCTCGTTTATGGCCGAGCAACGAACCAAAGAAATCGGCATCCGTAATGTTTTAGGCTCGTCGATCGCTCAGATTATCGTGCTTCAGCAACGCGAATTTTTATGGCTCGTAGCGATTGCAAATATTATCGCCTGGCCCCTTGCCTGGTATTTTATGAAAACCTATCTCGATAGTTTTGCTTTTAAGATCACGCTTTCACCCTCCATTTTCATTATTGCCGGTTTTCTTTCGTTGATGATCACCTTTTTAACCGTGTTTTTTCTTGCCTACAACGCCGCAATCAGAGATCCGGTAAATGCCATCAAATATGAATAATCACCGGGGTACGTTCTTACCCGATATTTAAAAAACCTTCCTACTTTTGGCGTTTGATGACGAATATTTAAAATTAATCAGGAAATGCCATTTACATACGAATACCCACGACCCGCAGTAACCGTTGATATTGCGGTTTTTTGCAAATCCGGCGAAAGCCATAAAATTTTACTCATCCAGCGCGGAAGGCCGCCATTCCAGGAAAAATGGGCGCTGCCGGGTGGGTTTATTGAGATGGATGAAACGCTGGAACAATCGGCCTTGCGGGAACTTGAAGAAGAAACCGGGCTTAAAAATGTTAGCCTCGAACAATTCAAAACTTATGGCGATCCTGGCCGCGATCCGCGTGGAAGAACCGTTTCGGTGGTTTTTTATGGTTTTGTCGATTCAGGAAATTCGACGGTTGAAGGTGCTGATGATGCAAAATCTGCAGCCTGGTTCGCTGCTTCACAAATCCCTGAAATGGCTTTCGACCATGGCATGATTTTGAATGAACTCATCAAAAAATTAAAGGATGAAAAACGAATCAACTTCTAAACTCAGCACATTGAAAGGTGTTTGTTTATTTAGCTTTGCAGCAGTCATTGTTTCATGCCAGTCGTTACCCGCGCAAAAAGGCAGTCTGCCCTATAATTTTTACAAACCTGCCGAAATGTTTATTCTGCCAGCTATTTTAAGAGAAGTTTCAGGCAACACCATGCTCAACCAGCAGGTTTTGGTTTGTGTTCAGGATGAAGTTGGTAAATTATACTTTTATGACCTTATCGCGAAAAAGGTATCAAAAAGCGTTGCTTTTGCCGGCGCCGGCGATTTTGAAGATGTCGCGCTTGCCGGGAATGAAGCCTGGACCATCAAAAGCAATGGAAGGCTTTATTGCATCAGTTCGTTTGAAGATGCCTCGAAAATGACCACGAAGGAGTTTAAAACGCCGCTTTCGGAGGCGAATGATACCGAGGGGCTTTGCTACGACCCGGTTGAAGATGTTTTGCTAATCGCCAGCAAAGCTTCGCCTTCCTGTGGAAATCAAGTGTTTTCGGAAGATTATAAGGCCATTTATAAATTCGATCTGAAAACAAAAACCCTTGTCGGAAAACCGGCTTATCTGATCGATTTAAATAAGATCGGTGATTTTTTGTCCACCAAAAGCCCAGTAACAAGTCAAAAAAAGCCAAAGCACGAAAAAAAGAAAGAACTTAAATTTGAACCTTCGGCCATTGCGGTACATCCTGTTACCAACGAGGTTTGGGTGATGGCTGCAAAAGGCAGGGCCATCATCGTTCTGAACCGGAAAGGTGATATTGTGGCTTATCAGCCTTTGGAAAAAGACATTTTACCACAACCCGAAGGAATGGCCTTTGCCACGGACGGGACGCTGTATATTTCGAGCGAAGGTGGCGAAGGCAGCGGAAAACTGATGAAGTTTGAGATGGGGAAATAGGTTGATTTTCTTCACCGGAACCCGGTTGTTTTTCCAAAACGAAAAATCAGCAGTCTTAAAAACCTAACCTGGGTAAACCAGAAAAAACAAAATTCAAAACTCAAAATTCAAAACTCAAATTTGTCCGAAATTTGATTTGATATTTGTCCGCCAGTTGGCGGATGACTTTTGTGATTTCTACCAAAAAAAACATCAATTTCGAAAATATAACCCTAATAAGGCATGTTACAACTTTGTAAGTTACAACTTTGTAAGTTACAACTTTGTAAGTTACAACTTTGTAAGTTACAACTTTGTAAGTTACAACTTTGTTACTTTTACAAAATCCGGTCTTTACCAGGCATCAAAATCTTAAAAAACACAATCCTCCGAAGCGGTAATTTATCCTTCCGGCGCTCAAATAAAAATCAATGTAATTATTGATTGGGGGTTTTTGCTTTAAAATTTTATGAGACCAGTCCAAAAACCTACCAGGTTTTACCCCGATAGCTATCGGGGCTGTTAGGCTTGTAATCAACAAGTTGCGAATCTTAAAAAAATTAAACTCCTTTTTAGACTGCACTCATTTTATAAATCAAGCCATCCAACAATTCCTGACATCCAAAATATTTAAACCTTAAGTTAGTTTTAGAAGCCATGTAAAAACCGAAAAAGCATTGCTTACTTAATCGCCCGTAATCATGGAAATACTTGCTGCCACCGAAAAATACGTTACCGGTCTATTTAAAAACAGTACCGACGAAAGTCTGGTTTATCATAATCTCGACCACACAAAATCGGTTGTGCAGGCAGCAAAATTTATTGGCGAACAATGCGGCATCAACGGCGATGGAAGTATGGAAACGCTTTTGCTGGCTGCCTGGTTTCACGATCTGGGATACCTCGTCAGCAAAACCAATCATGAAGATGCGAGTAAAGAACTAGCATCAAAATTCCTGAAAAGTCAAGGCGTTAAACCCGAAGTTATTTCGCAGGTGGAGCAGTGTATCGAAGCTACCCGGATTCCGCAAAAGCCACAGGATAAGTTATCCGCCATTTTATGCGATGCTGATTTGTTTTATTTTTCGCAGGAAGATTTCATCGAATCCTCTCAGGTCTACTGGGACGAATTATATGCCCTGACCCGCCAAAAGCTTGATAAAGCCAAATATCTCGAGATCACACTCAGGTTTTTAAACCTCCACGAATTTAAAAGCGAATACGGCAAAACAATCCTCGAACAAGGCAAAGCACTAAATCTGGCAAAAATCAAAAAATCCCTTATCAAGGCACGGCAAGTTTCATAAACAATTGTTTTTTACGATAAATTCAGGAAATTATTAATTTTGAGATTTAAACGATTAATCATCAATAAATAACCCTGAATTTATGAAACAAAACGGCATTGATCTGGGCGAAATGCAAATAAATCTCCACCAAAAGACAGAAGACTTATCTTTGTAGGTGATAGAGTTGAAAAGGGAGAATGAGGTGACGAAGGGATTTATCAAAAAATATAAATAGCGTTAAAATTATGCCAAAGAATAAAATCTTAAAGCCTGTTATCTTTTTCTACTTCATGTTATTGCTAAGTGAGGCATTCGGCCAGTGTCGATCTCAATTTGTATTAGAATCAGGTGAAGGACGTGTCTTTACCAGTAGGACTGGGGGACTGTTTGAGGATACGAATTGTAAAGAAGTGCTGGAAAAAACGTATGAACCCAACTTTGTTTTTGATTCAACCTATTCTGTCGAAGAAATTATTAAAGCGGAAAGGTTTTTTTATCTAAATGAAAATTGCAAAAAGTACAAAACACAGCCCAACATTAATGATTGTATTGCTTCACTTGTTTCAGATAATGATCAGAATCGGTTGGATGCCATAAGAAAACTGATCTGTTTCTATGATAATAATGACAGCCTATTTTCGGTAATTAAAAATCAATTCCCAAAAATTCAAAATGAAATAACAAAAGCACGTATTGCCCAATATTTGTCGTTTTCGGGAAATCCTGATGCAATTGTGGTTCTATCTGAAGCAGCCAATGATTCGTGTGAATATGTTCGACTTGAAATTGGTCGTAGCTTGGCTTGGCTTGGTGAAAAAACAATAAGTTATAACATACTTATGCAAATATGGCAAATGCAGATTCTTTCGATTAACCTTGATAAGTTTCCTTATTTCACTACTAGTATGCGCAATATTCGAACACCGGAAGCCATCGAATTTTTAGTTACTCATTCAATTGACACAAACCTTTATTTCGCCCTGGACGCTTCAATTTGTCTTCTTCAATTAGGAAATAAAGAGGCGGGACTACTTGGGATTAAGTACGTTTTTAAAACCGATGATCCTGTCTTATTTAAGAGTGCGACAAGGGCAATTAAGGCCTACTTTCCAAGAGAGACGGTGATTCAGCTATTAAGTAACTATAAAAATTCTGACATCAAGGAAATAGCTCAATTTGTAGATTGTATTATGAATGTTTCGAAGTAAAAGATTAAAAAATGAATAAACAAAATACATTTTTATTGATGTGTTTACTATCTAATCAGGAAATTATTAATTTTGAGATTTAAACGATTAATCATCAATAAATAACCCTGAATTTATGAAACAAAAGTATCAAATCGCCTGGTGGAACGTCGAAAACCTCTTTGATGTTCAAAATTCTACTGAACGCCCCGACTGGCTTCAACGCTCGTTAAACAGTGAACTCATTGGCTGGGATGACAATGTGTTGAGTAAAAAAATCAATAATCTTAGCTCCATTATTCAAAAAATGAATAATAAAACGGGGCCGGATATTTTGGGTGTTTGTGAAGTCGAAAACCTGGTTGTGCTCAAACGGCTTGTCGAAAGCCTTGCCCCCACCGGCCGTAAGTATGAAATTGTCCATCACGACATGAGCGATGACCGCGGTATTGACATTGCCTTCATTTACGACAGTCAGAAGTTCGGTTTTAAAGAATATTTTTCATACGTCGTTTTAAAGCGCAACGCTACCCGCGATATTTTCCAGGCAAACTTTATAACTAAAAGCGGAAATCCTTTGATTTTAATCGGAAACCATTGGCCGGCAAGGATTACAGGAGAACTCGAAACCGAGCCTTACCGGATTATTGCCGCCGAAACCATGAGTTACTGGCTCGAAAGAATTATCGCAATTCGCGGAAGCGAAACTGCTGTGCTTGCCATGGGCGATTTTAACGACGAACCTTTCAGCCGGTCAATCGCCGAATATGGGTTATCCACCAACAGCCCAACCAAAGTTGTAAATTCACGTGCACCGCGTATGTTCAATCTGATGTGGCCGTTTCTGGGTAAAGCCATGGGAACCTTTTACTACGATAATTTCCCTTATATGTTCGACCAGTTTCTGGCTTCAAAAGGGTTACTTAAAAACGCATCGAAGATTAAGATTATCAATGAATCCGGGAACTATCAGGTGGCCATCGAAATATTCGATGAAATGAAATCGGGAGGCGATTACCCTTCGCCCATATTTTTCAGCCGGCCATCCGAAAAAAGCAGTTTTAATCCCAATGGTTTCAGCGACCATTACCCGATTTCGGTGTTTCTGGAAGAGTAGCTGTTGCGCGACAAATCAGAATTAATCAACCCCGGCATGCGCAGTTTTGAAATCCGGGCGGGTAAATAAAATTCCACAACTTGTTTAGATTTTTGTTGCAGTTTAGATGCTTTAGTTGTACTTTAGCCTCTTTAATTGGGTGTTTGAAATACAAGTTTTTTTCCTTAGTGTTTTCAATTAGTTAAATTTTTAACAAGTTTAAATCTCTAAAATTATGAAAAAATCATCGGTCTTTTTGTTCTTATTCGCCTTTAATCTGGCCTCTGCCTTTGGTCCGGACAACCTGAACACCACCCGGATCGGCGTGTGGCCTTATGGCCCTTCATACGTCGTTGCGCTGCACAACGACAATATTTTTCTAAGCCATGGCCGCTCCATCCAGATTTATGAATATGCCAATCCGGAACAGCCTCAGCTTTTGGGAGAAGTGTTTTTGGATGACATGATAATGACAATGGCTTTTGACAACGATAAGGCCTTTGTTGCCGGTTATACCGGATTTTACATACTCAATATTTCCAATATCGCCCAACCCTCAATTATTTCCAGTTTTGATATTGAGTCACGTGCAAATGCCATTTGTCTTAGCAGCGGTTATGTTTACCTGGCTTTGGATGACACGGGTATTCTGATCCTCGATATCAGCGATCTGCAAAACCCCACGATGGCTGCTTTTTACCCAACCAATCAGGTAAATTACGACATGGTCATCCAAAACAATGTAGCCTGGGTTGTATCCGGTTACTCCGGGCTTACAGCATACGATCTGTCAAATCCGCTTTCTCCGGTTCCTTTCTTCACATACAATGAATCCGGCAGTATGCAGGGCGTTGCAATTACCGACAGTTTGCTTTACACCACCAATTCATTTTCCGGAATCATGGTTTTCGACATCAGCAGCTTGCCGCAGGTGGAACTGTTATCAAGTACCCCTACCTTCATCGCAGGATCATATCTAGATATTCAGGGAAATCTGCTTGCAGTTTCGATGCTGCATCAGGGTTTTTGTCTGTACGATATTTCCGAATCTGCAGCACCCGACAGTCTTGGCTGGTTCTATGCCGATTGGGCCAACCGGAACACGGTTTTAAATGATGGATTGGCATTTCATTGCAATTTATTTGATTTTTACATCGTTGACATCAGCAACCCGCAACAGATGAACCTAAAAGCAAATATTGAACTTTCAGATATTTCGCAATATGTGCATTACTGGGAAAACCATCTTTTTATTGACGCAACCAGTGGTTCAATTATGACAGTAGATGTGACTGACCCCGAACAAGCTGTTAAAGTAGCACAGATTGATGGCGGCGATGGACACCACACAATTCATGTAAATGATGATTGGCTTTTTACGAACAATTACCACTGGCTGAAGGTTTATGATGTTTCATATCCATCAGAACCTGTTTACCTTAATACGCTGGAGGCTACCACAACCATCACCAGTGTTTTAAAGCAAAACCAACTTCTGTTTGTCAGCGATTACGACAGCCTCCAGGTGTTCAACATTTCGGATATTTACAACCCCGTACTACTGGGTGTTTATCCCTTCGCAGGAATCAAGGAAATGACAGCCAAAGATCAATATTTGTACTGTGTGAAGAACTCTGGTTTTATTATTATTGATTTCAGCGACCCAACCAACCTCAACCTGTTATCAAGCACTGAAAATATGACAACAACCTCGATGGCTGTTAAGGATACACTGGCTTATGTGGTTTCCAGCAACTATAGTTCAATAGCTGAGCATTCATTAAAAGTATTCAATATCAAAAACCCCGATTCCGTATTTCTTGTGACCAGCCGGGATCAGGGACGCCAGTTTGAAAATGTTGTACTCGATGGTGATTATTTGTATGTATTCGAAACAAGCGTTGGTCTGCAAATCTATGATACTCAGGAAATATACACTGTTTTGTGTGGCTTTTACAGTATCAACCGATTTATTGTCAAAATAGCAGTTGCCAATGGCATCAGCTATTTACCGGTTTTTGCAGGCATCGACATCGTACAAAACGACCTCATTACCTCTGCCGAAAACATTTTCATCGAACGCAGTGAACGATTGAATCTGTTCCCAAACCCTGCAAATAGCCAAATAAATTTCGAACTGGAAGCCGACAATCATACCGGAATTTTTACTTATGAAATAGTCCAGATCAATGGAGCCGGCAATAAATCAGGAAAACTAACAGCCGGGCAGCGACAGATCAGTCTGGACGGATTGCCCGCCGGGGTATATGTTTTGCAAATCCTCAAATCAGGAGAAAAGTATAAAAGCGGACTGTTTGTCAGGCAATGAGACAATTCAGTAAATCTGTTAACATCATGAAAGCCACAACCGGGCAATAAGTAGCAGGTCAGGATTTATCCCAATCCGGCAGGTGACAAAATATTTGTTTCTGTTGATTCGCAACTTTCGGAAGCCAGGCTCGAAATCACAGACCCAAATGGCAGAATTTCACAGTCCGTAAAATTGACAAATCCGGACTATTACATTGATCTTACCGGATATTCTGGTGGAATATATATTTTTAAAATCACCGGCAATGACGGAAAGGTTATTGATTCGCAGAAGATTATTAAAGAGTAATTCATAACCCGACATGCGCTGTTTTAAAATCCAGGCGGGTAAATAAATTAAGAAACTCGTGTGGATTGTTGTTGTACTTTAGCCACTATAATTGATTATTAGAAATACAAGGTTTTTTGTCCATAGTGTTTTCAATGATGTAATATTTTTAACAAGTTTAAATCTCTAAAATTATGAAGAAATTAATCATGCTTTTTGCAGGCGCAGTTTTATTGACAAGTACAGTATTTTCACAAAATGTTGATTGTGTTTCCTGCGCTAATAACGTAATAGATTTCACTAAATATGCCAGTGGAATAGGTTCCTCAAATATAGCAACGGGTTTGAATTCGCTTGTTGGAGGGACGGGAAGCTCTGCTTTAGGCGACTATTCATTTGCATTTGGAAATTATGCAAGGGCTGAAGGATTATCATCCATCGCTTTGGGGCCGAATTCCCTGGCTTCTGGGATGTATTCACTATCAATTGGGCGTGAATCTATGGTAAATAGTAATGGTTCTTTTTCAATTGGATACATGAATAAGGCAAATGCCGACTTTTCCTTTATTTTTGGAAAATACCTCAGGTCAAATGCAGGTGGTACAGTAACAATCGGAGTTGGAACATCAGATTATTTAATTAATGGGATACCATACAGTCTTATGATAGGCTTAAACAGCAACATTCCCACGCTTTTCATAGGCCAATCAAATGGTACTGGCACTACCGGCAAAGTCGGCATCGGAAATGTAACCGATCCCCAGGCAAAGCTTCATATCCGGGCAGATACTGCTGATGACGCCACCTTAAGGCTTGAACCGGTAACGGGAAGCAACAATGTTTCCCGTATCTACTTTTCCAACACAAACGATTATTACATACAAGCTGCTAATTATCAGAACATGGTTTTTAGTACTATATCGGGCAAAAATTATGAATTTAAAAATGGAAATATTGGGGTTGACTCTGATAATCCTGTCGCCAAACTGCAGGTTAAAAACGGTGACATTTTTATCGAGGATATTGATCGGGGAATTGTTATGAAATCGCCGGACGGCAATTGCTGGCGTGGCACTTTGGATAACACGGGAAGCCTGCATTTTGTATCCGTAAACTGTGATGATCTGTTGACCGGACAGGAAGAACCGCAATCGAACATTAAACCGCAGGTAAGGATTTTTCCCAATCCGGCAGGTGACAAAATATTCGTTTCTGTTGATCCACAACTTTCGGGAGCCAGGCTCGAAATTACCGATGCAAATGGCAGAATTTCACAGTCCGTAAAATTGACAAATCCGGACTATTACATTGATCTTACCGGATATTCTGGTGGAATATATATTTTTAAAATCACCGGCAATGACGGAAAAGTAATTGATTCGCAGAAGATTATTAAAGAGTAATTCATAACCCGCCATGCGCTGTTTTGAAATCCAGGCGAAGAAAATAAATTAAGAAACTCGTGTGGATTGTTACGATCTGATCAACTGCAAATCAAATCAGCAAAATTGCTACTTTAGTGTTGCCCAAATAATCATCATAAACGTTTAGAACCCATAATATGACTCTTTTATGTGTGGTGGTGGAGTATCGAAAACCTCTTTGATGTTCAAAATTCATAACTTCTGCCAGAATTGTTACAATCAGCACATGCCAACGAGTTAATTGTCCGGATAAAAAGCGCATAAATCAAAACTTTTTTTGGCATTATTACTTTTGTTGTCGCTTTTTATGTACCTTAGCCACTCATTTGGTGATACCAGATGTGACTTTACCTCCACTAAACCAGAAAATAGCTTAATCCTACATGTTATTTATTTTTGATCATACTCTTTTGGTCAAAAATAATAGCGAGAATGGCCTCTACTATTTAAATCAAATATAAATTGTATGAAATTTGAAAATATTTTCAAAAACGTTCGTCTAATAAAAACCATATGTTCGTCTACCAAAATTGTAAATTTTGATTTGTAGGATTTTTTTGCAGTGTCTCATTACTTGCATTTGTAGAATTGTTGTTGTATATTAGCTACTTGATTTGAGTGTTATTAATACAAGTTTTTTTTGAAAGGGTTTTCAATTATGTAGAAAAATTTAAACAAGTTAAAATCTCTAAAATTATGAAAAAAAGAAAATTAATTTCAGTTGCTGCAGTTGTAGTTACAGTAGTAACAATGTCAGTTTTGAATTCCTGTAGTAAGCAGGAAATCGACGGACAAGCCTTGAACAGTAAAACTGATAGGCAATCACAGATGACCAGAGATGATTATTCTGTAATAAACAGAATAATAAACTTTAAACAAAAAGCGAAGTACCTTAAAGAAAATCCGGGTTACAAAAGCGGTGAGAGCATGAATGTGGATTCAGCAAAGTGGTATCTTGATGCGGTATTTAATTTTACCTATGCTTTTACCGAAGAATCATTTACATCTTTCAATACCGATTCATTTACGATAGTATTGGATAAAACTAATGAAATGATTAACATTGAAGAGGTGTTTGCCGCATTTATTGAGCAAAAAGGAAAAACACTGGAAATTTATAACGCTACCGAAGGAGAGCAAAAAGAGTTGTATGTTTCATATTTGGAAATAACCAGCAATACTCCTGAAGAAGTGGTCATACAAACAACAGCTACCATAGGGGCAAAAAATAACAGTACACCTCCAGGCTTTAGCGAATGGGGGCCTTTTGCAGAAGGAGATGACTGGATGTATGGAGAACTTTTAGGAGATTGTTACGGTAATTATCAATGGGAAACGGACGCTGCCACAGAAATTGAAGATGCCACCAATACATACCGTTACAAATACATTCAGGATGAGGGAATAGGTTGGTATGCTTATTACACTGAACCAAGCGCTGAAGTAACCGTTACAGTTTATGATAATCCCGAACCATATCAATTGTTGCTTCGCAATCCCAATGATGGTACTATTGATAATTACCGCGATTACCTACTTATGTACCAACAGAAAGACCTGCCTAATGGATTAGTTGTTGAGACTTGTATTCCATGGGAAGACATGAATTTTTATTATCAGGGTACGCATAAAGTGATTTACCAAGTTATCCTGGAAAATTTCAATGTTTTTGGTGTGTCTTCAAACCTCACTTTTTATAATTGTACAATCGAGGGCAAGGGTGAAGGTGGAATCTCCATTGAAGAACCAAATTTTGCCCATCACAAGGTAACTGTTATATACAAAACAAGGCATATCAGCGATATTACCGAACGAATCTCCATAAACGAATAATCAACTTAACATGAAAGCCAAAAAGATAATTCTAATATCAGCACTATGGATGTTTGTCATTCAACCTTCCTTCTCACAGCACGAATACTTGATTGACTCTGATGATAGGTTTAGCTTCACGAATGTAAGGATGGATAACAACGGCGATTATGTTGCGATATTTAATCGTGACAGTGCCGACCGGAATTTCAAGGGTGGTGTGGTTAAGTTTAACAAACAATTCGACTATGAGATGTATCTGCATGAAAACGATTCCACCTATTTTGAGTTTTGGGATTTTATTGTAACAGACGATAACAATTATTTGATTTCAGGCACCATAGGTGATAATGTTGGATGGGGTATAGCGAACCACACCATCTATTTTTTGTTATTGGACGAAAATTTAACTGTAATCGCCGAAAATTCTTTTTCGTTGCCTGAAGCATACAACAATCCTTTTATTAAGATGCTCAAGAATACTGATGGCAGGATTTATGTCACAATAGATGAGCCATCAAGTGCCATGAAAGGCGTCATAGAATTATCACCCTTGGCACAAATCTTAAAAGAGCAGATGTATTTTGATATGGGATCTCCTATTGCAAATCCTTTTCCATCGCATGGACACGGTTTCTATTTATTACGGAGCCTTCCGGTTCCCTGGGCATTGGGCGGGATTACCGAAGTGGACACTTGTCTGAATTTCGATACTACTTATCTTTTCCCAATGAAGATTAATGGAATTTATTACGATATGGATACGAGAGGGACATGTAAGTGGCTGAATGATACAACTTATCTGCTATATTCGGAAGGATCATTAGAATCAGCGACAGTTGATTTGTATCTCTACAAAGTTAACAGCGAACATCAATTTTTAACTGAGCCCTTTATAATTGGCAGGGATGACTATGACGATATAGCAGTTAATTTTCAAGGTATTGACTGGATTGACCCTCACAATATTTGGCTTGCGGGAAATGTTTGGGCCTCCATGTATTTTGCAACACCCTATTTCGTAGCGATTATAAATGAGGATTTTGAGTTATTAGGGGTAAAAAGTTGCGGGGGCGATAACAATACCTATGTAAATTCAATTCTTGTCACTCCTGACGGAGGATGTGTAATGGTTGGCGGGCAACGTGATTACCAGGCAGGGAATCAGTATGACACAGATGCATATATTGCTTTTTTCGATCGTGAAGATATTATTACCTCAGCTAATGAAACTTCAAATCCATATGATAGTGACTATCTACTCTATCCCAATCCGGGATTTGACAAACTTTATATCCAGACTGCCCGTAAAGGAGTTGTATTGAAAATGTATGATCCATTGGGGCATTTGGTTTTGCATCAAATGCTGAATGATGAGTTTCGCAGCCAAATCGAAACTATGACCTTAAAACCAGGGTTTTATACTTGTCAGTTAACAGATAAAGACGGCAACACCGAACATGTTAATTGGATTAAACCATAAAAAATGAAACAACAATGAAAAAAGTAAAGTTATTATTCATAATTGCCTTTATTCCACGAATAATATTTGGGCAAATTAACAATGAGGAATGTTTATATTGTAAAGGTAACACGGTTAATTTGACTAACGGAGCCTCAGCTATGGGTACCAATAACATCTCAACCGGTATCAATTCATTAGCTTCCGGATTCGAAAATGAAGCTACTGGGAATTATTCATTTGCAGTAGGGTACCAGAATATTGCTTTTGGAAGCCATTCAATTGCAATGGGTAAAACTGCAACAGCATATGGCATTCAATCGCTTGCTATTGGATTATTATCAGAAGCTCTTGGAAATGCTTCAATGGCAGTAGGAGCCTACACAAAAACAACTGAAGCAGCTTTGCTTTCAATTGCCTTTGGATCCAGAGTAACAGCAGCAGCAGAGCGTTCAATGACAATAGGTTTTGGCATTTCGGATAATCCTATCGTAAATATTGTTAATAATTCTCTTATGATTGGATTTGAAAGTAATCTTCCAACATTATTTATTGGGCCATCGGGAGGAATGGGGAAAACGGGTAAAGTAGGCATCGGCAACGTAACCTCACCAACGGCCAAGTTGCACATCCGGGCCGATGTCGGAGATTCTGCCACCTTACGGCTTGAACCAGGAAGCGGCAAGGTTTCCCGTATGTACTTTAGCAATTCGAACGATTATTACATACAAGCCGCCAACAACCAGAACATGGTTTTCAATACACTAACAGGCAATCACTATGTATTTCAAAATGGCAATATTCGTAGCGTTAATGGAACAGCCTTAACACCTGCTTATTCGTTTTCGGCAAATTCCAATAGTGGTATGTATCTTCCAACAACAAATGCGATTGCCTTTTCAACTGCTGGAGCCGAGAGGGTTAGAATTACAAATACAGGGAACGTGGGGATAGGAGTTACTTCCCCAATAGAAAAAATTGAAGTGGCAGGTTTTGCCAAAACAACTTCAGGTTACAAAGTTGGAAGCAGTATCGTTATCAATGCTACCAAAGATTACACCGGTGGAAGCGGCACTTTTAACGGAATTTTCACTGTTACAGGTACTGGTAATTCTTCTTTCGCAGGAAATGTAGGAATTGGTACAAGCCCAACAGAAAAACTTGAAGTGGCAGGATGGGTAAAAACATCAAATGGATACAAAGTTGGAACCAGTCCGGTAATTGACATAAACCGGAATTACAGCGGCAATAATGGCAACTTTGAGGGAGCGCTCGCTGTTACAGGTACTTCAACATTAAATGGCAATGTTGGAATTGGCACAAGCCCAAACTCAAACAAGCTTACAGTTAGCGGCACCGTACAGGCAACTTCATTTTTAGGAAATGGAGCCGGACTAACAAATGTTCCGGGTGATAATCTTGGCGATCACATTGCAAGGCAAAACATTCAGTTGACAGGCAAGTGGTTATCGGGAGATGGAGGAGATGAAGGTCTTTTTATAAATAACGATGGAAAAGTTGGAATTGGAACTGCTATCCCAAATGAAAAACTGGATATCTTGGGATATGCAAGGACTTCCGATGGATTTAAAGTTGGCTCCAATACAGTAATTAATTCTGATAGCGATCATAATGGAAGAAATGGAACATTCAGTGGAACCCTAAATGTAACAGGTTCCGATAATTCAACCTTTTCAGGTAATCTTGGAATTGGCACGACCCCAACTACCGGTTACAAACTTGCAGTAGCAGGAAAAATCCACGCCGAGGAAGTAATGGTTGAACATGCAGATGATTGGTACGATTTTGTTTTTGAAAATAACTACCAACTCCCCGATCTTAGCGAACTTGAAAGTTATGTAAGGCAAAACAAACACTTACCCGATGTCCCTTCTGCCAAAGAGGTTGCCGAAAATGGATTAAACCTCGGTGAGATGAATGGAATTCTACTCAAAAAGGTTGAAGAACTTACGCTTTATATTATCGAACAACAAAAAGAAATCGAAAAACTTAAAGAAGCCATTACGAAGTAAAGTGTTTGCAAATATGCCAGGTAATGAATGGAAAGCAGATGTGAATGCTATTTATTTTAATCAAAATGAAAACAAAATGAAAATAATAATTTTGCTAATTATTAGTCTCGGACTAGCAGGATTTCTTTTTGGACAATCTTCAGTCAATTATACCTACGATGATTCTGGAAACAGGGGGAGCAGGGTTATCATCATGGACGAGAAAATGGCTGACCTCCCATTAAGTAGTCCCGATTCGACTTTTGTGAAATCTGCCGTCACCGGTGAAAGCCATCTTACAAAATACCAGGCAAAAGTAGGTGTGCAAACAATTAATATTTTCCCAAATCCCACTACTGAACTTTTTACTATTAAAATTGAGGGATGGGACAATAAAACAACGGCTTTAATGAATCTATCAACTTCGATCGGAAGTAGCTTGATTGAAAAAAAACTGGATGGGGCATTTACTGAAGTAAATATAAAGGAACAGCCTCAAGGCACGTATCTGCTGGTCATCATCCTAAATGGCCAAAAAGAAACATGGAAAGTTGTGAAACGATGATTTTCCAACATGCAATTTTGATTGTCAAGTAGTGAATTGAAAAAAGACTGAACCATGAAAAGATTATTTCTTGTATTTATATTCACGATAAGCCTGCTACAGGGTTATAGCCAAAAAACATTAAATGAAGAAACGGGAGAGTCCTTCATTCTAAACCAGCCATTAGATGGAAGCCAATCTTACAAGTACACAGCCAGTGAATACATTAAAATGATTGAGGGAAATGGAACCAATTTTGAATATTCACCACAACCAGGCCAGTTTTTTCAGGCTAAAATCGACCCGCTTCTGGTTTTTCCACCAGATGAAGGAATTTTTGGCGGACCGAATCCGCAAGATGATGGTGTTGTCGGTACCGTGCCGGGCGGATTATCAGTTTCGCCATCCGGGGCAGCAGTTTATTCGGTACCTATTGATATTCCACCAGGAATAAATGGTTTGATCCCAAGATTGGCAATGGTTTATAATAGCCAGGGAGGTAATGGATTTATGGGTATGAGGTGGACAATTGCCGGATTATCAACTATTACCAGAACGAGTACTAATTATTACCATGAAGAAGTGATTGATGGAATTGATTTTGATGAAAATGACAAACTAATGTTAGATGGTAATCGTCTTATTCCAATCAATAATGGAAACGAGTATCGTACCGAAGTAGAGACCTTTTCGAAAATTGTACCTCACAATGTAAATAATGGCAAGCCAACCTGGTTTGAAGTTTACACCAAAGAAGGCAATATTATCGAGTATGGAAATACGGAAAACTCCAGGATTCAGGCACCCGGATTAAATGATGTTTTGACCTGGCATATTAATAAGGTAATTGATAGAAAGGGAAATTATATCGAATATGTGTATGTCGAAGAAACTGGTATGGGAAGAATTTCGCAAATAAAGTACGCGGCAAATGGGACAGATATTCCTCTTTATGTTGTAAATTTTAACTATGTAACTAACAGACCCGATCCTGTAAAATACTATTTGTTTGGCTGCCTCATCCAGTCCAATGTCCTTCTCCAATCAATTGAAGTTAAATATAATAGTACTGTAATAAAATCATACGATCTTGATTATGACTTGAATGGTATGTATTCCCATCTCGAAAATGTTACTTTGTGGGATGAAGGAAAGATATCAAAGTTTAATCCTACCAGGTTTGAATGGGGTGAGGAAAATACACCCTTTTCTTTTGAGCAAACAAACATACTTGGGGCTAATGACGCAAACATTGTTACTGGTGATTTCAATGGTGACGGGAAAACTGACATCGTTGCATCCTTCTATTCTACATCCGATGCAGGTATTAGAGAAAATACAACATGGTCTGTTTTTTATGCAACAGGAACAGATGGAACAACCTTTAGCGAAACGGATTATGGCAATTTACACTCAGAATTTTCTTATTTTATGGTACTCGACATTAATACTGATGGATTGGATGATATAGTTGAGATTCGTCAAAATGAATTCCATTATCGAAAATCAACCGGTGAAGATTTCACAAACCTCTACACCGGGCTTGATGTCTCAAATACCGAAGATCATACTGAGTTTGCACCTGTTGATATTAATGGTAATGGGATTAACGACCTGCTATTAATCAGAAAAAGCCAACTTGATGAAAGGAGTTCTATTTATAGCATTTATGTTTATGAGTATGATGGCTCTTCATTCCAACACCTTGTTTATGATGAGACAACCAATTATGCAGGATTCAATTTCCTAAGTTCATATAATAACCTTCATGTATTGCCTGGTGATTTTGACGGTGATGGTAAAACCGATTTATTAATCGAAACTGACTTAGATAGTTGCAGTGTTTATGGTTTTAATAAAACAGATCGGGTACTCGAAAAAATATATGATGAGGGCTTTAACATTCCGATTAGCCAAATATCAAACAAAAGTTTTACTGGTGATGTAAATGGCGATGGCATCACCGATTTAATCAGCGTCAATACTACAACGCCTACAACTTCGGCTCTTATTGTTAGAATGTTTAACGGAAAGAATGATTGGATAAATCAGGATTTTGATATTGCATTTCCTGAAAATACATACCATTATTCGTTTGATTCCTACTATAATTATATGGTTTCTGATTTCAATGGTGACGGAAAAGATGACATGATGCTGGGTTATGCAGAGTATTATGTATTTAGTCCACACTTAAACAAAGAAGATTCATTAATTGGAACTCACTGGGATGTTTATTATTCAAATGGAACGAATGTTTTCCGCGAGCAATATTTTCAAGAGGGAGGCATGCTATTTCATCCTTTTCTTTTTGATGATCGCTATTCGCATTGCGATTTTAACGGTGATGGAAAAAATGATAATTTCGTTTTCGACGATAATTTTACTGGCGTTAAACGAGCAGTATTTTTTCACAAAAACGAAGAAAAGGAACTTATCCAAAAAATTACAAACGGCTTAGGTAATCAAGTTAACATAGTTTATGAACCGCTTACAAATAATACCATTTACACCAGGGATACTGTAACTATGAGCAAGGTTAAGAATATTCAGCCTGCAAATTATGTGGTAACCTCCGTTTTAAAAGATGATGGTTATGGTGGTGAGTTTTCGCAAACATATTCCTATGAAGGTGCTAAAATGCATCTTGAGGGCAAGGGATTTCTCGGATTTAAAAAGATGACTTCATTTGACCCAACAACAGATATTAAAAATATCGCTACAAATAGTATAAACGGTACATATTTTTATCCTTTTTCGTTGAAGCAGGAAACGTACCTTGGCGATGAATTGATCTCGGAAACTGTTAACCAACAGAATACGGTTGTTGATTTTGGCAATAAGAGAATATTCACGTATGATCCGGTTTCGCTTAATAAAACATTTAGTACAGGCGATCAGGGAAGTGGCTACGTAAAAACTGTGAGGATAGAAAGAAACTACTCCGAAACTGATAAATATTATGGAAACATTTCCGGTTACAAGATTTATGTTGATGAAGATGAATTAGAACTTTCAGCACCAAACTCGTCTTATGGGTTTTATACTTTTGCCGACTTAGTTTATAATTATGATAACCTTGATGATTGGCTGATTTCGAGGATTCAAAATGAAACAATAACCAAAAAATATCCGGATGATAATACTACGTTTCAACAGACCAGTACTTATTCATATTATCCTCAGAATGATCCCCAACAGCAATATCCTCTTTTAAAAACCAAGATGTTTATTCCAAATAATACCAGTGATTATCAGATTAATACATCCTTTGAGTACGACAATTTTGGCAATATTACCAAAAAAACCATCGAAGCTCCAAATTACAACCATCAAACAGTCGAAAGCAGGGTTACCAATTACGAATACAGTGAAGAATACCAGCACCGGTTTTTAACCAAATCAACCAAAACTCTTGGTAATATTGCATTTATCGAAAGTGCACAATACTATCCCAAAACCGGATTGACTAAAACTACAACGGACATCAACGGTCTTACTACTCAATATTTTTACGATGGATTTGATCGGTTGAACAAGACAATACTGCCGGATGGGAAACAAATTGAAAATGTAATGCGATGGGCTTTTGACTATCCTGAAAATCCTCAATTTGGCGTGTTTTATACCTGGAGCAAGGTTTCCGGCGAAAAGGAAGTATTATCCTTTAACGACAATAACGGACGCGGTCATTTGAGCATTGAATACCATTTTGATGGAGAAACAAAAGTTTATGTCAATTCGGATTATTATGGTTCATCTCAACCCGCGCACGGAAAACTACAAGAGCAATCCGAGCCCCATTTTATTGGTGAAACAGCATTAGTTACCAGTTATGATTATTTACCCTTTGGGCAGGTAAAAACAATCAATAGACCAACTGGCGAAATAAACTATACTTACGACGGCCTTACAATTATCACCGAAAACCTCACAACCGGACAGGTAGTTACGAAAACAACTGACCCTATCGGTAACATCCTGAACTCAACAGACCCCGGAGGCACTATTTATTACAAATATAATAGCACCGGTAAACCTTTTGAGGTTACAAACGGTGAAGGCTTTAACCAAACCACCATAACGATGTCGTACAATACTGCGGGTTTCCAGGAAAACCTTGATGATCCTGATGCCGGATTGACAAATTATGAGTATGATCCTTTTGGGCAACTTGTTTCGCAAACCGATAATAAGGGAAACAACTATCTGATGAAGTATGACGCACTTGGCAGGATAACTGAAAAGAAACTTACCAATCCTGAACAGATTACCACTTATACTTATGATGGAGAAAACGGATTGGGATTACCGGAATCTGTTGTTGGCTGGAATGGAATTTCAACCTCATTTACATACGATCAATACTGCCGGGCTATCGAAAAAACAGAAACCATTGAGGGGCTTCCCTTTGTCGCCAAATATGAATATGATGTATTTGGGAACTTGAAAAAAGAAATATGGCCTTCGGACTATGCCCTAAATTACAAATACAAAAACGGTTATCTTTGCAAGGTAGTCGAAAGCAATACATCAAAAACTTTATGGCAATTAAATGATATGAATGCCCGTGGACAAATAAAAGAATACCTGTTGGGAAATGGATTAACAACAACCAAAGGATATGATAATTATGGATTTCCTGCTAGTATTGTTACAAGCAATTCCGTTCAAAACTTGTCGTACGTATTTGATCCCCCCACCGGGAACCTTAGCTGGCGTAAGGATTTAAAAGATCCAGCCACTCCGAATGACGACCTGTTAGAATATTTTGGTTACGACACCGACAAATTTAAGGCAAGGCTAACTTCATGGACCGTTGCAGGAGGACAAACGACAAGTATGGCTTACGAAGATAATGGAAATATAAACCAAAAGTCGGATGTTGGTAACCCATACATTTACAATGTCGTTGGTTCAACAGGAGGTCCCCACGCCGTGAGTTCGATAGTGCAGCCGACCACAGGTTTTTTACAATCGGCAACACCCGAAGAGGTTGAGTACAATGCATTTAATAAAGTTAGCGAAATTACACATTCCATTGCAGCATTAAAAATGTATTTTACTTATGGGCCGGATGAAAACCGAAAAAAAACAGCGTTAGTCGCTACCAATAATACCGATCATGAAACCCTGATCGAAAATAAATATTTTATTGGGAATAATTATGAGGTCGAAACAAATGCACAAGGGCAGGAACGCAAACTGCATTATCTTTATGGCGGCGATGGGTTGTTTGCGATTTATGTTATCGAAAACAACGCAGGTACTATGTATTACATTCACAAAGATTTTATGGGATCTTACCAGGCAATTTCCTCTAGCAACGGGAACCTGATCGAAAAACTGAGCTTCGATCCTTGGGGACGACGGCGAAACCCAAATGATTGGACGTTTACAAATGTGCCAACCAGCTTTCTGTTTGATAGGGGCTATACCGGCCACGAACACCTCGAAAAGTTTAACCTGATAAATATGAATGGCAGGGTTTACGACCCGTTTGTTGCCCGTTTCCTTTCACCCGACCCATTTGTTCAGGCTACCGACTACACACAGAGTTACAACAGGTACAGCTATTGTTTGAATAATCCATTAAAATACACCGACCCGAGTGGATATGAACCAAGCCCGAGTGATTTTGCAGGAAACGTTTGGATGACTTCATACCAGCATCATATTGGACCAGGCTCAAATAATCATTGGAGTGATCAATTTAGAAGTGATTATGGCAATTTAATGTTGATGAATACATCAACGTTCAATAGTATCCATGGTGATGGAGCATGGGATATGGTTAATCAGGCATTGAATGATCCCAATGTAAGGAGTCTATGGCAGCAGGGGAATCTATCCCTCGCTCAAGGCATGTGGGTTAGTGTTCCCAACAGCAACATCGTTGGTTCCTTTGATTGGGATGGTGTGAACTCTTCTCAAAACCAATTACCAAGCTATGAGAATATATTACGTTTTGTGAAGATAGAGAATGCCCAAGGTGGAGGGGGTAATTCGCTTTACGCTATTGGAATGGGTTTGAATGCTGCTGGATTTTTTTCAAGTGCCGGAGAATATTCAAATGTTATAAACGGAAGTTGGAGAGGTGTAAACGGAAAATGGAACTCCTTGGAATGGGGAGGCAATCAATGGACAGGAGCACGTGCAAATGCCTTGAGTAAAGCTGGCTATTTCAAACTTGCAAGTAGAGGCTTCTTTGTTGTTGGAACGGGAATATCATTATATCAAGGTGGCCAAGCCCTTTTGAACGGAAATTATGCCGGAGCTGCAAAATCAGGTTTAGATATAGGAATGGGTGCTTTTGCAACCTTTGGAGGTCCTCCAGGATGGATTATTGGAGGTGGATATTTTGCACTTGATGCACTTGGGGCATTTGACCGTCCAATGATAACAACACCGTATACACCGCCAATGTACGCAGTCCCAGATAATACCTATGTTGCACCACGAGTAATTTTCCCTTTGCGATGATGAAGATTTATAGATACTTGTACTACCGGCTATACTCATGGAACCTGAAAACATGGGGTGAAAAGGACCTTCCACAATGGAATGCTTTGTTTGGGGTATCTTTTATGATGTTCCTTAATCTGGGATTATTGGGATTTTTACTACAGTTTTTGGGAGTAAATATTTTTTTGCGCGATGAACTGCCCAAGAAAGAGCTTATAATAATAATGTTAAGCTTGTTTGTTGTAAATTACTTCCTATTCATCCATAGAGGTAATTATAGGTCAACAGTAAAAGAGCTAAAGAAGGAACCACCCGAAAAGAGAAGAATAAATACGATTCTTATTTGGCTATATGTCATATTATCCTTTGCTCTCTTTGTCCTGAGTGCGATGTTTATCAAAAAACTTAATGGATAAATAAATCAAAAAGCCCGGGCTTGCCGGGCTTTTTGATTATAATGCAGCAATTTTTTTTTGCAGGTAATCTTTAAACCGCTTTTTAGAAACGAAAGTCTCAATCAGTTTAAGCAAAGCATCCCTACAGCCAATCCACATTGGCTTAGCTAAATTGAGGTTACAGTTTTGAGGTAAAAAATATACAAAACGGATCCAAAGTCACGGCCGTAATTGAAGTAGTTGGGCTGTGGCAGCAGAGTGGTATGAGCCAAAAACAATTTAGTTGTGAGCACAACAACAAACTTGCAACATTTATGTATTGGAAAAAACGATTGTTAGCAAGATGAACATCCTTGTTTTGTAAGGATATTCCGGTGTTATTGATTCCCAGCAAAAATTTTGATTACTTTTACAATCGGAATGGCTAAATTAAAAACTTGAGCAAACAAATTATCCATAGCGACAACAAACATTTAAATCTGCCCAAACGGATTGAAATTACTGATGCCGATGGGCATCAAATTTACTTTCGTTACAATTCTTTTGGAAAGAAATTACGTAAGCAAAACCAAACATACCGAGTTATTTCCTCTAACAACGGGAACCTGATCGAAAAACTTAGCTTTGACCCATGTTCAGTGACACCCGGATTTGGCTTCGCAAACTCGCCAAATCCGATGGTGGAACTAATCCCGCCAATGAAACGAAGGCGGGAGGAACAACGGCGAAACCCAAATGATTGGACGTTTACAAATGTACCCACCACTTTTCTGTTCGATAGGGGCTATCCCGGCCACAAACACCTCGACAAATTTAACCTGATAAATATGAACGGCAGGGTTTACGACCCGTTTGTTGCCCGTTTCCTTTCACCTGATCCGTTTGTTCAGGCTACCGACTACACACAGAGTTACAACAGGTACAGCTATTGTTTGAACAACCCTTTAAAATACACCGACCCGAGTGGATATGAACCAAACCCGAGTGATTTTGCAGGAAACGTTTGGATGACTTCATACCAGCATCATATTGGACCAGGCTCAAATAATCATTGGAGTGATCAATTTAGAAGCCAGGACTATAACTTTATGTTAATGTCAGGTGAGGCGTTTAAAGATAAGTATGGTGAAGAAAAGTATAATGACAGTTTCGACCGAGTTATGAATTCAAATCGTAATAATTTCAGTGATTTGGCAGATGCGTACAACGACGGAATGGACATATACCTGATTGACGCTTTTGGTAGAACTAATGTTGTTAGTTCTTTTGGCTCTCTGGGTGAAACAATTACATCTGAAAATGGGGGAATATCTTTTTTTAAATTCTACTGCCGGAGCTCATTTATTTTGGATTCCCCAGGGAGGAGGGGGTTGGTTAACAGCAGCTAACCATATAAACAATGCAATAGGAGGTTTTGGGGCAGGTTTAGCAAATACTGGTTCCTTTAGATTTACAAAAGAAGGTGGCTGGAGTCCACATTATTATGCTTCCAATTGGACTGGTGGGAGTAAAGCCGGAATAGTCACCTATAGTGCAATTAAATATGGGAAAGTAATAGGTAGGTATTCAATCTATACCAGTCTAGCCCTTGGAGTTGTTAGTGTTGGCGATGCATGGGTGAATGATAGTTATAGTTATGGAGATAAAACTCAACTAGCAGTAGCTAAAACATCACTTGGAATCACAGCAGCATGGGCTGGGGCAGAAATTGGAGCTGCCACAGGAGCTTTAATTGGAGGATTTTTTGGGGGCGTTGTAGCTGTTCCAGGTGCTATTATTGGAGGTATTGTTGGTGGTGTGTTTGGAGGAATTGGAGGAAGTAATCTTGGTGAAGGTTTATATAATATAATTCATTAAAGTACAAATGGAAAGGTTTTGGAACATAATACATTATTGCGCCTATAAGGGTGATTATAAAATGCATTTGCTATTTAACAACATCAATCCTGTTGTTTTGCTCTTACGAATTACTTTTATTAAGAAATTCTATTCTAAGAAAGGTGTTGATGTTGAAAGTAACCTGAATACAGCTTTTAGACTGCCAGATGTTGGTTTAAGTAGTATAAGGGTAGGAGGTTTTATGTATGGCCTAGTTTTCTTTTTTCAATTAGGAATAATAGAGTTTTTTTTAGGCATTACAATGATTAAGCCTCATGGATTTTTTTTTATTATCATCCCACCTTTCGTCATATCCATTATAATAAACAACATGCTTCTATTTAAAAACGATAAATATCTAAAGTATTTTCAGGAATTTGATAAGATGGGTACATCCTTTAAAAGAAGATGGTCATGGATTAGTTTTGGGATTATTATAGGCATCCTTATGTTTTTAATAATTGGTTTTATTTTTATGGATTACAGAGTATAACAGAAAAACCCGGCAATATCCGGGCTTTCTTTCTTATAAGGCAGCAATTTTCTTTTGCAGATAATCTTTAAACCTCTTTTTAGAAACGAAAGTCTCAATTAGTTTCAGCGACCATTACCCTATTTCGGTATTTCTGGAAGAATAGCCGCTGTGCGACATATCAGGATTAATCAACCCCGGCATGCGCAGTTTTGAAATCCAGGCGAAGAAAATAAATTCAGACTTCCTGACCTCTCGCAGACTAAAGTGTCGCGCAAACAAAATTTGCTAATAGGGTAATAAGGTTGAAATGGACATTAGTAACTCTTGTACTAAGGTTAAGAGCCAGGAAATAAGGTTTTTAACCTTAATAGAAAAGAAAGTTACCACGAGTTTCAAAACCTTATTACCTTATTTTGCGACGAATCAATTTGAAGGATAGTTTTTGTAAGTTACTGAAAAACAATAATGGGGTCAGGAAGTCTGAAATTAAGAAACTCATGTTGATTGTTACGATTTGAATCAACCATAATAAAACCATCCATCAAAAACAATCAACATACTTTCCAATTCCCAAATCTTCAACTTAATATCCGGTTTTAAGCATGCCCCATTTATCTGTACGTATTTTTATCCTTATGAAAAGTGTAAGCAACCGTCCATTCAAACATATCGGCAACGCCGCCATGAGCCTTGATCGTTACGCCTGTGTCGAAATGTTCCTTAATCCTGAACCGTAAGCCGACGCGCTCGTAATAAGGCTCTTTTTCACCATTTTCCTCATTGCGATGAAGATAATATGCCAATCCTATCGGCACATAAACGGTCCTGCTGATAACCCACTCCCAGGAACCAACCACTGCGTAAGATACAGATTTTGAAAAGTTTGTTTCGTCAGAGATGTTCCGCAAATCTGATTGCGCGGCGTAAAAGAAATCCAGACCCAGACCAACCCGATATTTGTAGCCTATTTGCCGCAGGTAATTTACACCAAGCGTCATTTTTAAATAATTCGGATCGCCTACCACATAGTTTTTACTTCCAAAAGCCAGCATCACGTTAACCTGGTCGTGCTTAATAAATGGATCAAGTGGCTCAACTGGTTTTTCAAACACTTTGTCGGTGAATTTGTACTTTACACCCAACGAAACCGGTATTAAATTAATGCCCAAATTAGGAAGTTTGAACGAACCATTTGAAAAGTGGGTAAATCCAACCGACCCAAAAGCCATTACCTTATTGTTAAAGTGATAATCGAGATTTAAACCCAGGTGAAGATAACAATTCCGGTATGAACCTAAAAAAATATTAGTTGGGTTATTGATGGAGTCGTAAGGGTTAAAATTGTACGACAAACCAAAAGCGCCGGTGTAGGAAGTCGTCCATTTTTTTGATTTTTCGAAAGTAAACGGCATGGTCATAAAGAAATACAAAGCATTGGGCTGCCCAACTTCAGCTGTGTGAAAAGTAGAAGCGTACCATCCCAAGCCGAGCGTCGGATGACGATAAACCCTGTTGTAGGTGTCCATCGGGTTATTCTTTGACCAGCCATAGCGGAGATCAATCCCGTTATAATAAGTACTGTTCACAATCTGATCGCCAAATTCATCCTCGTTACCCAGCATCGCACCATTCTCGACAGAGAGCTGAAGCGAATGATAGTACTTTTTCATTTTGAGGTCGATCCCGGTATTTTCCTGGGCGACGGCCATCTTACCAAACCCAAGCAAAACAAGTAAACTTAACAAAGTAAAAAATCTCATAAATGTCATCGTTTTAATAAAATCAAATCATCATGCAGAATGGACAAAGAAAATGAATTTTCGTTTACCTCAATAATCTGGACAGTAATTATTGCAGACAGCGCCCCCATCAACGATCGGCTATTGGCGACCAGTCATCGGAATGCATTGCCTGCCCGAAATTCATTTATTACTGCTCTTTCTTAATAAGGCCTTCATCGCGGAGTTTATAAAGCAGCATTTTGGAATAGCCTTTAAACCAGCTTTCGAGATTGGAAGGATTGATGGCTTTCGACTGAATCGAATATAAAAGCTCGTCAGTAGATACGTCGTAAAAGTTGTTTTCGATGTAATAGGTTTTGTCGGTGGTGTAATACCCCGGCGAATAAACCTGTGGATAATAATGGTTGTAGTATCCGTAGTAGTTCGAATTATAGCCATAATTCGACGGCATGTAGGTGGTGCCGGGCTGATAACTTGTTTCGGTTTTTGTGTCGAGTAAGGCTACAACAAATACAGCGTCGCATCCGGCCTTTTTGATGTTTTCGGCCAATTGTTCCCTGGTTAACTGGGCAGTGCCTACAAACTTAGGAGGAAACATTTCGCTGCTTAACACCACCTTATGGCCCAACGAAATAATCAGGTCGGCCATTTGGTTCTCGATGATTACCTGATTGGTTTTGTTTTCGGAAATTACAAAAATGAAAATGTTTTTGTAAGGCCCTTTTGGCAAGGCGGCTTTATTAACCCAGTAACCTGTAATTTCCTGGGTAGGTGCGCAGCCCGAAAGTAAAAGAGTCAGCACGAATAATGAGAAAAGAGTACGTTTCATATTTAAATTTTTTAGGTTAAAAACTGGCCCACCGGTGAATACTTCTTCGAGCCGAACATTTTTAATGTTACCGATCAAAGGTTTTATTCAGAAAGCCAAACATCAAAATTTGAATTATCGGCAAATGTATAATTTTACATCAGAAATCAGAAAATGAAATTCGTAACTCAGGTTTACTTTTCATGGTTTGGTAGCATCTCCCTGACTCCACTAATTATCGACATCGGCAGCCGTAAGCAAAGTCTCAAAAAGTCCTCTTTCAAAAACCTCAGAAAAGTAAAACTATTCCATGATTTAAATTAAATTTGTCGCTAATTTGGCTTTTGAAAAAGGATTATAGATAAATTAAAAAATACTATGATGATGAAAAACAAGATTTTAAGAGGAGGATTGTTGATGGTTATCCTGGCTTTATCTTTTGCCTGTAATCAAAAAAAGGCAGAACCGGTTATTGATAAAGAGCAGGTTAAAGCTGAAATTCAGGCCATCGAAAACAAATTTGCAGCAGTTTTCACCCATCGGAATATAGATTCCTTAACCTATTATGCTGATGATGCCACGAGTTATTTTGTAGGGCAGGAGCCTGTTGTTGGCAGAGATGCCATTCACAAATTCATCGAAGAAGAATTAAGGGACTTTCCGGAAGGCTCAAAAATGATTAATGAAACCATCGAAATTTATGTAACAGATGATGGCAATAATGTTGCCGAAATCGGAGCATACAAGCGGCTGGATTCAACGGGTACAGTAATCCAAAACGGACATTACTTCAGTTTTTTTGCCAAAAGAGATGGCCGCTATGTTTGCACACGCGACATGGCAACAGCTCATCCTGTAGCTGAATAACGATCAGCAGATTAACCAAAAGAGGCTGTCTCCTAACGAGAACAACCTCTTTTGCTTTTTATAAAATCTTTGTCTCTTTTTCTCCATTTCTCCCAATCTCTCCTTTTTCTCCCTTTCTTTATCTTCTTCCACCGCCACGGCCGCCGCCGCCACCTCCTCCTCCACTACGGCCTCCACCGCTATAACCGCTGCTACGTCCACCGCCGCCGCCGCCACTATAACTTCCACTGCTGCTTCCACTGCGACCACTACCACTGTACGAACCTGGGGATGATTGACGGGTTGAGGCCGAAGCATTGGATTGGCGATTTGATGTTGATGGGCTGGCTTGCCGGGTTGATGCAGAAGAAGTTCCTGACTGACGCGTTGAAGCTGATGCATTTGAAGGCTTGGTTGTAGCCGATGGTTTCGATTCGCGGGTTGAGGCTGACGCACCGCCTGAGGGACGTGTAGTTGCCGATGCTCCTCCCGAAGGTCGTGTCGTTGCCGATGCACCACCTGATGTTCCACCTGCCGGACGCGTTGTAGCTGATGCTCCTCCCGACTGACGTGTCGAAGTTCGGTTACTATTATAATTGCCGTTGGCTTTATTATGATTGACAGTATTGGAACTATTCCTCGAATTATTGTAATTGTTATAACTATTGTGGTTAACAATAACTGTTGTATTACCATGATAACCATAGCCACCTCCATGGTAATAGTAATTATTATGGCGATAAATGCCAACGGCCATTACTGCAAAAGGTGCATAATAGGGCGGATAATAGCCGTAATAATAGGGTGGATAGTACGGTACATACACCGGTGAATACACATACTGAACGATTGGAACCGTCTCGACCACTACAACGGTGGTGGTTGCCGGAACACTCTCAGTAACAGGGTTGTCGCCGGTGTATGCCGGATTTGCTGTAACTGCAGGAGTGGTAGTAGTTTTGGGTTCGACAACATAATCTTTGCCGTACAGGTCAACATCACCCACTATTTGCAAGGTAACTTTATCATTTTTGTCTTTTGAAACTAAGATTACTGCAACGTCTTGTTTTTCAGTCTTACTTACGTCAACCTGAAGGATAAAAGTAAAATCTTTGTCTTTTTGTTTGGTTTCAACCTTGATGAAATCGACCTGGTTATCCAGGTCCAGATCCAGATTATTAATCCCGGTTTTTTCCTCATTTAAAACTTTCTCAAAATCTTCGATGGTTTTTGACTTTTGAAAGAGGTCCAATACTGCGTAAAGATCCAGATTATCACCTGGCAAACCTAATAATGTGGTATCATTTTCTGATTGAGAGAAAACCGGTTTACTTAACATACCGGCAAGTAGAACTAAAAATAAAATGAAGCTACTTTTCATATTCCTGATTTTGAATTAAACAATTTAAACCTAAAGACGTCGCTAAAGTACTATAAAAACAGGTAAGCCCCTCAACTTATTGTCACTTCTCTGGTTTTCAAATACCTGATCCCCAAAATTTGTTTGCCCTGCCTTGGTCGCCACCAACTGGTTTACCCCCCTCAGTCTCCGCCAGATGGCGGAGGAGGGAAGAACCCGCCAGCATTGATAGAAATTTCTCATGGAAGAAAACCCCCCGATTCGGGGGGTTGGGGGGAAAAGGAATAACCCAGTCCGCCAGACTTCGTCCGCCGCTTGGCGGATCAGTCGAACTCAGGCGGATTGGGATTATTGGAATCTCCATTTTAAAGACGGCTATCGGCAACAGCCCCTTTTTGAAGAATCCCGTCCCTTTAACCTTTTTTGTTTTTTTAAGGAAGGTCCTTTATCGAAAATGTGTTGGCACCTCCCGCAAGGATTAAACGGTTTCCGATGCTTCACAGCAACCTTGTTTGTCGTCATAAAACCATTGATTTGCATTGATTTCCAAAAATAACCATGTAAAGCATTGTTATTAAGAATAATATTTTCTAATTTTGCCGCCCAATTTTTAGGAGGAATGTAAAGTGGATTACTTAAAAAATTTCGCAATCCCTTTTCGAGGCCTTAAGCTGGGGGATCATCATTTTGAATACGTTATAGGCGAAAAGTTCTTTGATTGTATCGAATACTCTGAAATAAAAAAGGGTAAGGTAGCTGTTGATATTGACCTCAATAAACAGGAAAGGATGCTCATTTTCGAATTCAGCATCAACGGAAGTGTTGAAGTAACCTGCGACAGATGCCTCGAATTGTTTGATTATCCCGTTGAAGGAAATGAAACATTGTATGTTAAACTCGGTGATGAATGGGATGAAGAATCGGACGACGTGCTCATTATCCCTGAAAGCGAGCATGAGTTCAACATAAGTCAGCTCATTTACGAATACATCATGCTGATGCTGCCAATTCAGAGGATTCATCCGGATGATGAAGATGGGAATAGTACCTGCGACCCCGAAATGCTGGAAAAGTTAGGTACGCAACCCGAACCGCAGGAAACAGACCCAAGATGGGAAGCACTTGCACAGTTAAAAAAGACATTAAATAATTGATAACAATAAATTTACGATTAAATGGCACACCCGAAGCATAAAATCTCGAACACCAGAAGAGATAAAAGAAGAACACATTACAAAGCCGTTGCACCAACATTGGCTACATGCCCTGTAACAGGCACCGTTCACATTTACCACAGAGCATACTGGGTAGAAGGAAGCTTGTACTACAAAGGCAAGGTTGTAATGCAGAAAAATGAAGCCGAATAAAGGCTCCTTCCTGATTATTTATAGCACTAACTCCAGCAACTGATGAAGATCGGATTGGACGTTATGGGCGGTGATTTTGCCCCAGATGCAATTATCGCGGGAGCAATTCTTGCCCTCGGTGAATTGACTGAGAATGATCAGATTGTATTGATTGGAAACGAAGAAATAATTCGTAGCCAGGTTGACAACAATTTAATTACTTCCGGAAGATTCCATATTGTAAACACTACTGAGGTCATCGGCATGGGAGAAAAGCCATTAAAGGCCATTTCCACCAAGCATGATTCCAGTATTTTTGTCGGCTTTAAACTTCTCGAATCGAAGCAGATCAATGCTTTTGCAAGTGCCGGTAATTCCGGTGCCATGATGGTTGGAGCCATGTACAGTATTGGTAGCATTCCAGGAGTGATTCGTCCGGCTACCCTGGCTATCGTTCCGCAGGAGAACGGCAACGAAGCCATCATCCTTGATATCGGCACCAACCCTGATTCAAAACCTGATGTTTTGTACCAGTTTGCTGTTTTGGGTTCGATTTATGCCCATGAAGTGCTTAAAATTGAAAATCCACGCGTGGGTCTTTTAAACATTGGCGAAGAAGAAGGAAAAGGAAATCTTTCAACACAATCGGCCTACCAGTTGATGAAAGAATCAAAGGATTTTAATTTCCTCGGAAATATCGAAAGCCGCGACCTTTTTAACACTAAAGTTGATGTTATTGTTTGTGATGGTTTTACAGGCAATATCGTGATTAAACAATCGGAAGCCATCTACCGGATTTTACAAAAACGAAATTTAACCGATAGCTTTTTTGAACGGTTTAATTACGAAAAACATGGTGGAAGCCCTATTCTCGGCATCAATGGTGCCGTTGTAATCGGACATGGAATCTCGAATAATGTTGCGGTAAAAAATATGGTCTTACTGGCGAAAAGCATTTACGACGCACGACTTTCTTCCAAAATCAATAAAGCGTTGCATATTTACATGCATTAAATTTTTTAAAATTTAGAACATAAAATATGACCAAGATAAGAGCTGCCATCACTGGCATTCACGCGTGGGTTCCTGAGTATATCCTGACCAACGATGAACTTGCAAAAATGGTAGAAACCTCCGATGAATGGATTACCACGCGAACCGGGATAAGAGAACGTCATATCCTGAAAGAAAAAGGCAAAGGTACCTCCGACATGGGAGCCGAGGCGGTTAAAGGCCTGCTCAAAAAAACCAACACCCACCCCGACGAAATCGACCTGCTGATTTGTGCCACAGTTACCCCCGACATGCAGTTTCCGGCTACTGCCAATATTATTGCTGATAAAGTCGGGATAAAAAACGCTTTTCATTTCGACATTAACGCGGCCTGTTCCGGGCAAATTTATGCCCTGACTACAGCTGCAAAATTCATCGAATCGGGCGGATACAAAAAAGTAATCATGGTTGGCGCCGATAAAATGTCGTCAATTACCGATTACACCGACCGGTCAACCTGCGTTATTTTCGGCGATGCGGGCGCCGCAATCCTCCTCGAACCAACAACCGAAGATGTCGGAATTATCGATTCTATTCATCAGTCCGACGGAGCAGGCCGGCTACATCTTCATCAAAAAGCCGGCGGATCGGTTAAACCCGCCTCTCACGAAACCATCGATGCCCGCGAACATTTTATTTACCAGGAAGGACAGGCAGTTTTTAAATTTGCTGTTTCAAAAATGGCTGATGTTTCGGTTGAGATGATGAAAAAACACCATCTCGAATCGGAAGATTTGGCATGGCTGGTGCCGCATCAGGCCAACCTCAGAATTATCGAAGCCACGGCACGCCGCATGGGTATCGATAAAAGCCAGGTGATGATAAATATCGAAAGATACGGAAATACCACTTCGGCAACAATTCCGCTTTGCCTCTGGGAATGGGAAAAACAACTCAAAAAAGGCGATAACATCATCCTTGCAGCCTTTGGCGGAGGATTTACCTGGGGTTCCATTTATCTTAAATGGGCTTACGATGGAAGCAACCATCATTAAAAGATATTTTTACATTCGACGATAAGCAATCCAAAATATGGGTTGCTTTTTTAATTTTTACAATCATGATCGAAATAAAATCGTTCACGTCGGCAGACCAGGCATTATACAATAAAGCTTTGGAAATCAGACAGCATGTTTTTATTGAAGAACTCAGTGTTGATCCGACACTCGAAATCGAAAATGAAGAATTTTGCCGGTTTTACCTGATTTTTATTGATGGCAAAGCCGCAGGAACCGCACGATGGAGAGAAACCGAAAAAGGAATTAAACTTGAGCGTTTTGCCCTCTTGCCCGAATTCAGAAACCAAGGTACAGGCACCATTTTATTACAACGAATACTCGACGATGTTACACCTTTCAACAAAAAGATTTATCTCCATTCGCAGCTCAATGCCGTAAGATATTACGAACGGCAGGGTTTCGTGAAGTCGGGTGATATTTTTACAGAAGCCTTCATCCGGCATTATCTGATGATTCTCCAAAAATAATCAGCCCTGCCCCTCTTTGTTTCGTTGTTTTTTGGTTTTTTGAATTTTGTGTTTTAATACTGCTGACTGGCAACCGCCGACTCCTGACTTACGCCTTATGCCCAATGCCTTACACCTCCTTCTCACATCCACTTTTTTATCTTAAAATAGGTAAACATCGAAGCTACCAGTAAAACCATCGAGCCAATAATGCCATAAAAAGCCAGCGGATGGTCGCCAAGCGGCAGGATGACATTCATCCCGTAAAGGCCGGTGATAAAAGAGAGTGGCAGGATAAACGATGAAATTAAGGTGAGAATTTTGATGATTTCGTTGGTGCGGTTGGCCTGCAGCGAGTCGAAAGTTTTGGAAAGGCCTTCGATCAATTCGGCGTAATCCTCGGTCATATCCCAGATTTTCTGGTAATAGTCGAGGATATTTCCCCAGTAATCTTCCATGTTTTCGGCATAGCCTTCGATGGCGCCACTTTCGAATTTCTGGAACAGTGGAAGCTGCGGCCTGAAAATGGTATTCAGGAGGATGATGTTTTTCCGGGTAACCGAAATCCGTTCGATGGTTTTTTGTGAATTTTTGTTGAAGAGGTCGCGGTTCAGAAATTCGACGTCGCTGCCGATTTTGCGGATCAGCGTGGTGGTTTCGGTCATGAGTCTTTCGAGTATGTGATAGAGAAGGGCATCACTCGTTCCGATTTCGAATTCCTCTTTGCGGGTTGCCTGTTCGCGGGCAAGGTTAAACAAATCCTGAATTACCCAATGTGTATTTCCGATGGTGATCACATAATCTTCGCCCCAGAAGATTTTTACCTCTTTGGTTTTCAGAAATTTGTTGATCCGGTCGAATTTTGGGAAGTGAAGGATGATGAAATAATAGTCATCATAAACGTCGATTTTGGGGCGTTGGTTTAGCTTGCTCCGGCAGTCCTCAATGTCGAGTGGGTGAAAGTAAAAGTTATCTTTCAGGTATTGAAGATCGTCTTCTTTCGGGTCGAGGACATGATGCCACCTGATGGTCCCGATTTTAATAGTCTCGATCATTGTTCCTTAAATTTTAGCAGTTATAAAAAACCGATTTCTACATTCCGTGAGTTATTTTATTTGAAGGACACAAAAGTAATCATTCTTGCAAGGGTAAAAGCTTGTTTGGAATAGTTTTTTAAAGGAGTAACCAGGTAAGCTGTTTTATCCCAATGAGAAAAATTCAATGGCATCGTATCCAACTGTTCCACAATACTTAATCCGCTAATCGTTGCATCAAAGACTTCAAGCGTTTTGAAACAAAAGAACATTTTGACCTGGTTAATAGTGATAACATATAAAATTGGTGCTTTCGATCGCAATAAAACAATGTTGACTTCATTCCCAAATCAAATTATCCGGTACTCCTAACTCCCGGCACTCATAGTACTTTAGGCACACCAAGTACTTTAGGCACTCTAAGTACTCTAAGTACTTTAGGCACTCAAGGCACTCCAAGTACTCCTAACTTTCTTCCTAAAACAACTTCGCCCACTCGCGTTTGATCCTGTTTTTCCAGTCGCCACGGTGAAAAGCGTAACTGATCATCAAAGGAAGTACGGAGGTTGCTTCGGCATAAACCATCTGTTCGTAGGCAGTATCAACCTTTCCCCAGGATGAGGCTTCTTTTAACGTTGAACTCGAACAGGCGCCATCGCGAACATCGGCAACGGTAATCTGTATGGCGTATTTGTGCATCTCGACTTCATGACCAAGAATTTCGGCGCAAACAACGGTATCCTGGGCGAAGTTTTTGGGAACACCACCGCCAATCATCAGTAAACCTGTGGTTCCTGCGGCTATTTTTACATCGGTCAGTTCTCTGAAATCCTTTACCGAATCGATCGAAAGATGCTTTTCGGGATTTTCAACCTGGTGAACAACAAGTCCGAAACCGGCACTGCTATCCGAGAATGCAGGGCAGAAAATCGGAACATTGTGCTCAAAAGCCACCTGGATGAGTGAATCTTTTTTAATGCTGTGTTTGGTAAGATAACGTCCCATTTCCCAGATAAATTCACGCGATGAATATGGCCGTGGTTCGAGGCTGTCGGCAATAATTTTTACCGTCTGATCGCAGGCCTGCAGCTCTTCTTCATCAATAAAAGTATCATAAATCCGGTCGATGTATTGCGAACGCAGGTGTTTGTCGTCGATCCAGGGTGAGCCTTTGTAATGTTTGTAGCCGAGGGCTTCAAAAAAATCCATATCAACAATGGAGGCACCAGTGGCAACAACGCAATCGATCATGTTGTTTTTGATCATGTCCACGTAAACCTGCATACAACCGCCGGCGCTGGTGCTGCCGGCAAGGGTGAGCCAGATTGAGCAATCTTTATCTTTTATCATCCGCTGCAAAATGTCGGCAGCGTTGGCAGTGTCGCGCGAGGTAAACGACATGTCGCGCATGGCGTCGATAATCGGGGCCGAATCAAACGATTTGATATCGATGTGTTTGATGGTGTCCTTGAGAAGATCTTTTTTATTCATCATCTTATTTTTTTGTGATTAACTATTAACTTTTCAGAAATTTGTATGATAAAAGCTTATAAACCAATTTGGAAGCCAGGAAATCGGGGGCCTTGTTGTTTTCGTTGGGCGCCAGTTCCACCACATCAAAACCAACAATATTAACATTGTCGTTTACCTTTTTCAGGAATCTGACAACGTCGTACCAGAGCATGCCCCCCGGCTCGGGTGTTCCGGTTGACGGCATAATCGAAGGATCGAAAACGTCGAGATCGATCGTAACAAAAACGTTTTTGCTGAGCTTTGAGATGGCTTTGTCCATCCAATCTTGACTACCATAAATGTCTTCGGCCAAAAAGAGGTTTTCTTTGGTGATAAAAGGCAATTCGATGGTATCCATGCTGCGGATGCCGACCTGCACAAAGGGGCAGATTTCGCTTACACGCGACATGATGCTGGCGTGGCTGTACGGTGTGCCTTCATATTCGGGGCGAAGATCGGTGTGAGCGTCCAATTGTAAAACGCTCAGGTCGTCATAAATTTCGGCGTAAGCCCTCACAAAACCTGTCGAAACCGAGTGTTCGCCACCAACTCCCACGATAAATTTTCCCTGTTTCAGATAGTGAGCTGCCGATTTTTGAACAGCATTTACCATGTTTTCGGGTGATGATTTTTCGTCAACCGGATCAGCAGTAAAAATTCCGATTTTATAGATTTCTGAGTCGGTTTCGATATCATACAACTCCATATTTGCCGATGCCTCGAGAACGGCATCCGGGCCTTTGTCAGCGCCTTTTCCCCAGGTGCTGGTCTCATCGTAAGGAACGGGGATCACAACCACTTTCGAGACATCAAAAGTTGAGTATTCATCGGGTAAACCGCCAAAATTTGTTCTGTTTTCCATAGGTAAATGCAGTAATTTTAATATTTGCCGCAAAGCTATAAAATTAATAAAAAAACAACACCCGCGATTTTCCCAACTTTTCTTAAACGTTGACCTGTTAACGATTTAAAAAAGTACATTTTGGCCGGATAATCATACCTTTGCCAATATTTCAGAGAAAATACCACATGTTAAAATTCAGTATTGATACTAAAAGCGAATCAAAACCTTACCCCCATTTCTGGGAAAGGTGCATTTTTGGAGGCCATGCAAGCCTTGCGTTGCGAGATGACTGGCGGAAGCATCTCAAAATCTGTCATGATGAGCTTGGTTTTCAATTTGTAAGCATGCATGGCGTTTTGAATGACGAAACCGGGATTTACCGGGTTATCGATGGTCAAAAGCAATTATCGTTTTACAATCTCGATAATATTTTTGATTTTATTGTCGGAATTGGGATGAAACCATTGCTGTGCCTGAGTTTCACTCCGTCTGACATGGCTTCCGGCAAAAAAACCGTTTTACCTTATCAGGCCAATATTACGCCACCAAAAAACATGAGCGATTGGGGTGATCTTGTGAAACGCCAGATCGGGCATTTTCAGGTGCGATATGGCAAAGCCGAAGTAAGAAGCTGGCTTTTTGAAGTCTGGCATGAGCCAAATACCGAAAAATTCTGGGCAGGAACAAAAGAGGAATATTTTCAGCTTTATGCCGAAACTTCACGGACTATCAAAAAAATTGATGAAGAAATAAAAATCGGCGGGCCTGGCACTGCAGCCGGAGATTGGATTACCGATTTTCTCGAATTTGCACACCGTGAAAAAGTGATGGTCGATTTTATTTCGACCCACCAATTTCCCATAAATACTGTTCCAAATCAAAACCTCAACCTGGAGTTTTTGATGGCAGCGGCAAAACGGGATGCACTAAAAAACATGACCACCAAAGCTAAGGAAGAGGCGCTTGGTCTTCCGGTTTTCATCACCGGATGGAATTGTACGCCCGGATCACGCGACATTCATCACGACGAAATGTATATGCCGGCTTTTATCATCAAAACAATTGCCGACCAACAGGGACTGGCCGATGTTTACGCGTTTCGCTCGATGACGGATATTTTTGATGAAGATGGTTTTCCGACAAATCCTTTTCATGGCGGCTCAGGTTTATTAAATATTTACGGCATCCCAAAACCCGCTTTTCACGCTTTTGATTTTCTGAACCAGCTCGAAGGCCAGCAAATCGCTGTAAAGCGGGAGCATCCCACGAAAGTGGAAGTATTGGCTTTAAAATCCGAATCTAAAATTCAGTTGCTGATTTATCATCACGACGTGCCTTTCAGCCCAATGAAGGAGGAAATTATTACTGTCGGAATTTCGGGACTGACTGGCTTTAAAGATGCCTGGTTAAAAAGGATTGACGAAACCCACGGCAACCCACGGAAACGCTGGCTTGATATGGGAAGCCCGCGATATTTGAGCCATGACGAAATCAGGATGATAATTGTTGAAACCGCGATACAAACAGAGCCGGTTGAGCTCCTGCCCGAGGGTGATCTTTACAAGTTAGAAATTTCGATTCCACCACATGGGGTGGCATTTATCGAAATTAACCTCTAAAATCAACACATCCCGGCGATCATTTGGCCCCAGCAGTTGCGCTGTTTTACGGTAAAGCGAAATTCTTTGCCTTCGGTGGTAACTAAGTTGATGCCGTTGGGAAAAATGAAGTTGGTGTTAAAGAAGAGTACGTCGCGGATGGCTTTTGGTTCGATCTCCAGATCATATTTTACGCCGTCGCCGTTTGTGGTTTTGAAATAAATCCTTTGGTTTGTCAGAATCAGCTTACCTTTTATTTTACCCGATCCATCGATAAAATGATTGGTATCGGTAGCTCTGATGACCATTTCGTTTGCTTTAAGATCTATTTTCATATTACCGGATTTTTACGATTGATGATTTCCATTAATTATGCCAGACATTGATAACGCTAATTTTCAATAATTTGCATCAGATCGTTCAATAAAAACTGTTCGTTTTCACAAATTGGTGTTCGCTGGTAAAACAGCATTGAATGAACTTTTTCAGGCAGTTACTATGACGCAAAACGACAAAAATTGTTACACCTATGCTGGGTTTTGCTTTTTAAGGGTTACCGAAGAAAGGAGGAAAAGGTTACAAATTTTAATTAGATGGTCTGAATTTTTCCAAAAAAACCCATCATACAAAATGCTAATTTAAATTTAAAATTATCTTTTATTTGATTACCAGCTTTGTATGATAATTTTGATCTTTCGATGTAAGGATAACATGGTACATTCCTGATTCAGGATGGTCTAGTTTAACCTGTAAGGTTCCGTTTGTAAACCTGACGAATTGCCTCAAAACGGTGTTTCCTGTCAAATCTGATATAGTCATTAAATATCGCGCATCCTGATTGTATTCATCAGGGAGGTTAATTACAAAATCTCCTGATCCGGGATTTGGAAAAACATTAAGACTGTTTTCCGGAAATTGTTCTTCGGCAACCCAGGTTATTCCTCCATTTGTGGTTTTGATAAGCAGGCGTCCACATAAAATAAATCCATCATCGTGGCTCACAAAAAAAACTTTACTTAAGCTACCGCTTACCGGCGAAAACTGTGATGTCCATGTTTCGCCTCTGTTCTCGGTTTTAATAATTGTCTGGCCATCACCCACAGCGTAACCGGTTTGATCATCAACAAAATCTATCGAATTCAACCTCAGGCTTACACCTGTGGTCAAAGGAATCCAGGTCTCACCCAGATCATCAGTACGCATTATAAATCCGAGGCTTCCGCCTACATAGCCTGTCATATCATCAGAAAATTCGATACTGACCATGTTTATTGTGGTCGTCTGGTAAACAACATTAAAGCCTGTTGATGGCGTGTATTTTACAATTAACGTATTTGATGATGCAGAAGGTAGTTTTGCAATAAATAATCCGACAGTATCAACTGGAAAGAACATTTTTTGAAGATTGAATTCAGTAAATGATTGCGTTAAAACAACGTTACCGTTTATGTAATGACGGAATACACCATATTCAAAAATCATTTTAAAATCAGATGGTGAATTTGCATAAAAATCCTGGTAAAAACCAGATGCGAATAACAAATTGGCCAATCCAAATCCTCTTGGACCATAAATGATCTTGATAAAGCCACCGTAGTTTCGAATGTAATAAATGTAAGGAGGGAAATATTTGATTACATAGGCAGAGCAACCCCAACACTCTTCATCAGAAGCAAGTTCCCATGTTGAGCAGTCATCAACCGTCCTCCATAAATTTGATGATGCTACGGAAGGAGAACATGATTCAGACATACAATAAAACCCTGTGTCCACCGAAATAAAAACCGCATCATTAAAAGTTCCTGTACAATTTGGATTTATCACAGGGAGGGGAAAATAATAATGGTTGGTCCACTGCGAAATTCCTGAAAAAGGCAGGAGCAGCATTATTAAAACTAAAATCCGGGATCTTGTGATATTTTTCATTGCTTTTTTTTGATGACAAATTTAGCAAAAACATCCAGCCAATACAACCATTTCATTTGGAAGTATCTCCAATATTATTGAGAAATTTGATGAATCAATTCGCCTTTTTGGGAGTGTTGATGATTTCACTTATTTCGCGCTTATCTCTACCATTCCAAAAACCAAAAAAGGCAACCAACCGGCTGCCTTTTTTGATTTTGTAGATGAAAAAGTTTATTTGATAACGCCTAATTCTTTACCAACTTTGGTAAAGGCGTCGATACATTTGTCGAGGTGTTTCCTGTCGTGACCTGCTGAAATCTGAACCCTGATGCGGGCAAGGCCTTTGGCAACCACCGGATAGTAAAATCCAATCACATAAATGCCTTCTTCGAGAAGCTTGGAAGCCATTACCTGCGATAATTTGGCATCATACAACATCACGGCACAGATTGCCGATTTGGTTGGTTTAATGTCGAAACCGGCTGCTTTCATTTTGCCGAGGAAGTAATCGGTGTTTTCGTGAAGTTTATCCTGCAGTTCGGTGGTTTCCGACATCATGTCGAACATCTTGATACCAGCATTAACAACTGCCGGCAGAACAGAGTTTGAGAAAAGATATGGACGTGAACGCTGACGCAAAAGCTGGATAATTTCTTTATGACCAGTGGTAAATCCGCCAATAGCACCACCAAAGGCTTTTCCAAGTGTTCCGGTGATAATGTCAACTTCGCCGCGGATATTAAATAATTCGGTTACTCCACGACCTGTCTGCCCAACAACACCTGCCGAGTGACATTCGTCAACCATAATCATGGCATCATATTTCTTAGCCAGTTCGTTAATTTTGTCCATCGGAGCTACATTGCCGTCCATCGAGAAAACACCGTCGGTAACGATGAGTTTAAAACGACATTCCTTTGCCGCGATGAGTTGCTCTTCGAGGCTTTCCATGTTGGCGTTTTCGTAACGGAAACGTTGAGCTTTGCAAAGTCTTACGCCGTCAATAATCGAAGCGTGGTTGAGCGAATCCGAAATAATGGCGTCCTGTTCGTTGAGCAGTGGTTCGAAAACACCGCCGTTGGCATCAAAAGCAGCAGCATAAAGGATGGTGTCCTCGGTTCCGAAAAACTCAGCAATTTTTTGTTCGAGTGTTTTGTGTAGGTCGGTAGTTCCGCAGATAAAGCGCACCGACGACATTCCAAAACCATGGGTATCCATAGCATCTTTGGCAGCCTGGATAAGCTTTGGATGGTTTGAAAGCCCTAAATAGTTATTGGCGCAAAAGTTAATTACTTCCTTGCCTGTGTTTAGTTTAATTTCGGCCTGCTGAGGCGAAACGATAACTCTTTCTTCTTTGTACAAACCGGCTTCCCTGATATCGGCAAGCTCTTTTTGTAAAAATTCCTGCATTTTTCCGTACATGTTTTTTGGACTTTAAATGTTAAATATTATTGTATTGTTTATTCGTTAACAGGCCGCAAATGTAATGCAATCTTTTTTGCCGCAAAAGCATTTTACTACTAAAAATGAATTATTAAGAAGCTGTTTTATAAAAATTTATATTTTTGCCGCGCTTATTGTTAACAAATTAACAAAAACTAAATAATCTTAAATTTAATGAAAAATATTCTTGTCATTGGATCAGTAGGCCAGATTGGTTCGGAGTTGACCATGGAGCTTCGCAGAAGGTATGGTAACGACCATGTAGTTGCCGGATATCGCAGAACACAACCATCGCAGGAGCTTGCCGAAAGCGGCCCGCTGGAAATTGTTGATGCCACCGATGTTGACCGCATTGTTGCGATCGTGAAAAAGTACAAAATTGACGCCATCTACAACCTTGCCGCGCTATTGTCGGCTGTTGCCGAAAAAAACCCGCAGGCTGCCTGGAATGTAGGTGTTAACGGTGCTTACAACGTTTTGGAAGTTGCCAGGGAATTCAACTGTGCCGTATTTTTCCCAAGTTCGATTGGTGCTTTTGGCTCAAGTACTCCGCTTGATAACACACCTCAGGACACCATTCAACGCCCTGGAACCATGTACGGCGTTACCAAAGTTGCTGCCGAATTACTCAGCGATTATTACTACAAACGTTTTGGTGTTGATGCAAGGGGCGTTCGCTATCCGGGAATTATTTCCAACCTTACGCTTCCTGGTGGCGGAACCACCGATTACGCTGTCGAAATTTATTACGAAGCCGTAAAAACCGGCAAATTTGTTTGCCCTTTACCAGCCGGCACTTTCCTGGATATGATGTACATGCCAGATGCACTTGACGCCGCCATTGACCTGATGGAAGCCGACCCTTCAAAACTGAAACACAGAAATTGCTTCAACATCACTGCCATGAGTTTTGATCCGGAAATTCTTTATGCAAATATCAAAAAATACGTTCCTGAACTGGTGATGACCTACGATGTTGACCTTGTAAAAAAAGGTATTGCCGAATCATGGCCAAACAAAATGGACGACTCCGCTGCCCGTGAAGAATGGGGCTGGAACCCGAAATGGGACCTCGATGCCATGACACAGGATATGCTGAAAGTGATCCGTGAAAAACATGCTAAAGGATTGATCTAAAGAAATCACAAAATACAAAATTCAAATCACAAAATACAAAATTCAAATCATGGAATTTGTTATTTGAGTTTTGATCCCGATAGCTATCGGGAGAGAATTGAGATTTAAAAAATACATTTTCAAATATTTTAAAAAGCCACTCTTTTCAGGGGTGGCTTTTTTTTTGCGATTTTTGTCACAAATCTTGACTAAACAGCCCACCAACTTGTAAACAGTTTGTTCATTGTTGAATTTGCAATTCATCAAAATACTTCATACTTCCTCTGATAAGTTTTAGAAGGACAATTATAAATTGTCCAAAGTTGCTAGCAGCCCGCAAGTTGGATGGCCGTTTAGCAGAAGCAGGTGCAGCGCACCGGTAATGTTTGTAGAACAAATGCTCCCTCAAGTTCGAGAAAGGTGCATCGCACCGTAATTTAGACCCTATTTCGGTGCGATGCACCTTTTAAACCCGCTTGGTGCAAATGGGTACAAACATTTCGCGGCGCTGCCGCTGTTCAATCTTTTACTGGAAGCAAAGCCATTGAAGCAAATTAATTTCATTCAAGTCCCTAATATTTAACAAAATAAACTTGTTTCTATCAATTTTTCTTTACATTTGTTAGACGTTAAAAAAATCATGAATTATGAAAAAGTTATTCTTTACCTTGTTTGCTGCTGGTCTTTTTCTATTAATTTTCGTTGGATGTGGAAAAGATCCTGAATCAGATACCCCACCAGCCGTTCAAAAGCCCGATTTAACCTACATGGTAACCGAGGATAGCTCAGGAGTAATTAAAATCATAAAACTTGATTGGAATGCTATTAGAGCAACCTCTTGCACACTGAACGGTGATACAGTGGCATTGTCAGGTTCAAAAACAACCGATATCGTCGAAAACACAATTTTTACTTTCGTTGTAGTAGGTGAAGGTGGAAGCATAGAAAAAAAAGTGGAAGTCAAAGCCTATCTTCCAATAATCACTCTCACCGCCACTCCCGACACCCTCCCAATCGGAGGCGGGACAACCACACTTTCGTGGACTACACAGCACGCCGACTCGGTGAAATACAACGGAGTTTGGTATGCACCAAATGGCTCGATTGAAACCGGATTTATCGCTACTACTTCTAACTTCACCGTCACCGTCAAAGGCAAAGGAGGAGAAGATACTTCCACTTTAACCATCAAGGTATTGACGCAAGAAGACATAATTTCCGAGTGTCTCGATACCGAATTATGGACTGTTACTCAAATGGAGTTCTGTGACACATTGGGAGTTAGTTATGCAATATTTTGGAATATCGAAACTGATCCTTTGTGTGAAGGAGACAACAAACTTCTTTTTACAAGAAATCCTAATAAAGTTGTAAGAGATTATGGATATGATTGTAATGGCGTATATCAAGGCACATCAGCATACCTAAATGTTAGTTGGTCTGTAAATGGAATGACCATACTCTTTCATACTGACAATCCAGCTTATAATGATTCTGAATGTCAAATTGATTCTATTACAAAAGATCTTTTTGTGTATTCAGTTCGATCAATGAGTCTAAATGGAGGAGTTGCAACTCCAATACTTGTCAGATACACATTAAAACACTTATAATTTATTTTTTTGTTTATTACTTTTAAACCCCGGCTAAGCGACATTTGTAATGCCGCTATGTATCCCGATCCCACCAGATATCGGGGCTATCGGGAGAAATTTAAGTCTCTTTGCGTAAATATTTTAAAAAGCCACTCCATTCCGGGGTGGTTTTTTTTTAGAGTTCCGAACCCTTGGAAGGTTCGGAACTCTTGTAAAGGCCGGAACTCATCATGTTACATTTACGCCGAAATTCCGGGAACCAAATAATTCGTGTAACTTTAACCTCTCAAAGTCGTCAAATGGCTTATAATTTCATTGTTCAAAAGAAATAATTCAAGTTTATGGATTTACAGATTAAAAACCTCAGCAAGCAATACAGCAATGGCGTTGTGGCGCTCAACGATGTGAGCCTGACCATTGGAAAAGGAATGTTCGGACTACTTGGTCCAAATGGCGCCGGAAAATCGTCGCTCATGCGCACCCTGGCAACCTTGCAGGATGCCGACAGTGGCACAGTAACACTTGGTGAAATTGACGTACTGAACGATAAAGAATCGGTGCGCAAAATTCTTGGTTATCTGCCTCAGGAATTCGGCGTTTATCCTCGCACTTCGGCTATTGAACTTCTTGACCACCTTGCACTGCTCAAAGGTTTTTCCAATCGTGCCGAACGTAAAGAAATGGTAAACCAGCTCCTGGTAAAAACCAATCTTTACGAACTCCGCAAAAAATCGGTGAGTAGCTTTAGCGGCGGTATGCGGCAACGTTTCGGGATTGCCCAGTCGCTCATCGGAAATCCTAAACTTGTCATTGTTGACGAACCTACTGCCGGCCTCGATCCCGGCGAGCGCAACCGCTTTTATAATATCCTCAGCGAAATAGGCGAAAATATCATTGTTATCCTTTCCACGCATATTGTACAGGATGTACGCGAACTCTGCACCCGCATGGCCATCATGAACGATGGAAAAGTTCTCTTCAGCGGAAATACCGACGATGCCTTGCTTTCTGTTAAAGGAAAAGTTTGGGAGAAAAAAGTGGAAAAAACCGAATTGCCAGCTTATCAGGAAGCGTATAAAATTGTATCCAACAAACTGGTCGGAGGCAAACCATTGATTCATGTTTTCTCGGAAACCACCTTAAATGACGGCTTTCTTCGCGCCGAAGAAACCCTCGAAGATGTGTTTTTTGCCAAACTAAACCAATTGATTTGAATTTTGTGATTTGAATTTTGTGATTTTTTGCTAATAAAGCATCATTTATAAAACAGTTAATAAAACTATAGCAAAATGTGGATATTTATCAAACACGAATGGAAATACTGGTTAAATTCACCCATGGTGTGGATTTTCCTGTTGGTGAATTCGCTCATGGTTTTTGGGGCAGTTTCGTCAGACCATGTAAATATTGGCGGAGCCGTTGGAAGCGTGCATAAAAATGCGCCTTACGTCATTCAAACCTATTACGGTGTAATGTCACTCGTGAGTTTACTCATGACAACCGCCTTCATGAACGCATCGGCTAACCGCGATTTTCAATACGGGATGTACCAGTTTGTATTTTCGTCGCCCATCCGTAAACGTGATTATTTCTTTGGGAAATTCATCGGTGCGATTACGATTTCAATCATTCCGTTGCTTGGTGTTTCTTTAGGAAGCCTCATTGGTCCATTGATGCCATGGGTACAGACCGAAAGGTACAGTGATGTAATCTGGTCGGGGCATTTGCTGGGTTTACTAACTTTCGGAATCCCAAACACCATCATCGCCGGAGTAATCTTGTTTGGCCTGGCCATCCTTTACAGGAATAATATTGTTTCGTTTGTAGGAGCTATGCTGATCCTGGTTTTCTATGTGGTCTCGTCAGGTTTTACTGCCGATATCGAGAAAGAGTGGCTGGCCAATATTCTAGATCCGTTTGGTTTCAGGCCACAGGGAATTATCGCAAAATATATGACCATTGACGAGAAAAACCTTCATGCAGTCCCACTTGCCGGAGCATTGCTTTTTAATAGGATGATCTGGATTGGCGTGAGTGCTGCAATTCTCGCATTTTCGTATTTCAGGTTTTCATTTAACACCCGCAAAGAAAAAGTTAAGAAAATCAAGGAAGATAAAAAGGAAGAACACAGCATCGTTTCAGTGGCCACCGTTTACAAAACTCCCGATAATTCACGTTTTTCGTTTCGCATGTTGTGGTACCTAATTCGTTTCGAAACCAAAGCCATCATCAAAAATCCTACGTTTATCATCATTGTAATTCTTGGGCTTTTAAATCTCCTGGGTAGCATCACCAGTTTTACCGGCCGGTACGGCGTTGATCAATATCCGGTAACTTATGATGTAATCGACAGTATCCGCGGTTCGTTTTATCTTTTCCTTATCGGCATCATAACCTTTTACACCGGCGTTCTGATCTGGAAAGAACGAGATGCCAAAATTGATGAAATTCAGGATGCCACGCCCGTGAAAGCCGGAATGCTGTTCACTTCCAAACTCATTGCCATGCTGATAGCAACCGAACTTGTCATTTTCCTTTCGATTATCGAAGGTATGGTTGCTCAAACCTTTTTCGGGTATTTTCGCTACCAGTTTGATGTTTATGTAAAATCGCTGATGATCATGGATGCACTTTCATTCGCTTACCTGATTGTTGTCGCCCTGTTTTTACATTACGTCATCAATAACAGGTACATTGCCTATTTTGCTTTTGTCGCTTTTTTGATCCTGAATCAGTTTTTATGGGGCATACTCGAAATTAACAGCAACATGCTTAAATTCGGCGGCACGCCATCCGTGACCTATTCCGATATGAATGCCTTCGGGCCGTTTGTAACATCACTAACCTGGTTTAATATTTACTGGATTCTGGCAAGTGCTATCATTGCTTTGGTGGCTTTTACCTTCTTTATCCGGGGCAAGGAATATGGTTTTGTGAACAGGCTTAAAACTTCCAAAATCCTGCTTTTAAAGAATAAAATTGCCGGGTTTGCCCTTTTGCTGGTTTTTGTGATTTGCGGCAGTTTTGTGTATTACAACACCAAAGTTTTGAATTCGTACGATTCACCCAAAGAAAGCGAAACCAAACAGGTAGATTATGAAAAAACCTATAAAAAGTACGAAAATCTGGTGCAACCCAGGTTTTACAGACTCAATTTCAATATTGACCTGATGCCATACCAGCGGAGCATGACGGCAAGTATTGATGCCTGGGTCAGAAACATTTCGGATTCAACAATTGATGAACTGCATTTCACCATGCCCCAACTCACCGACAGCGTGCAGATAACCATTGCTGGCAGCAAATTAAATTTACGCGACAACCGTTTAAATTACAGGATTTATACACTTGAAAAGCCATTACTTCCTAAAGATTCACTTTTAATAAAAGTTGATCTGTGGAGCATCAGCCGTGGTTTTGAAAACGAGGTTAGTTTTACGCAGCTTACGCAGAATGGCACTTTTTTTAATAACACCGATATTATGCCTTCACTGGGCTACAGCAACCTATTTGAAATTACTGATAAAAATAAACGTGTAAAACTGAAGCTTCCTCCCCGCATCAGGATGCCGAAACTGGATGAAAACAATCTGGTAGCCAGAAAAAACACCTATTTCCTCACCGATGCCGATTGGGTGGAAGTAAACACCGTTATCAGCACAGCACCTGACCAGATTGCCGTTGCTCCGGGAAGCCTGATTAAAAAATGGGAAGCCAATGGCAGGAATTATTTCAACTACCGCCTCGACCATAAATCATTCAATTTTTACTCGTTTGTTTCGGCACGCTATGAAGTTGCCCGTGAAAAGTGGAACGGCGTTGACCTCGAAGTTTATTATACCAAAGAGCACGAATATAATGTTCCCAACATGCTTGGCAGCCTCAGGAAATCACTCGAATATTACACATCTAATTTCGGGCCTTATTATCACAAACAGTGCAGGATAATTGAATTCCCTCGCTATAGCAGCTTTGCCCAATCCTTCCCTGGTACCATGCCTTACAGCGAAGGAATCGGGTTTATTGTTGATTTGCGTGAAGTCACCAAAGATGATATCGACCAGGTATTTTATGTTGTTGCCCACGAAATGGCTCACCAATACTGGGCTCACCAGGTTTGTGGTGCCGGCATGCAGGGCAGCGAGATGATGAGCGAAAGTTTCTCGCAATATTCGGCACTCATGGTAATGGAAAAAGAGTATGGAAAAGACAAGATGAAAAAGTTCCTCAAATACGAGATGGATGGCTACCTCCGCGGAAGAAGCTCGGAGCCGGAAGCCGAACGCCCGCTCATGAAGACTGAAAGCCAGGGATATATTCATTATCAAAAAGGCAGCGTGGTGATGTATTATCTCAAGGAAATGATTGGCGAAGACAGCGTCAATTCGGCCTTACGGATGCTTATTGATTCGTTTGCTTACCAGAATCCCCCCTACCCTACTTCCTGGTCAGCGATACGCGCTTTCAGACAGGTTACGCCGGATAGTCTGCAATACGTGATTAATGATTTATTTGAGAATATCACCCTTTTTAATAACAGGGTTCTTGAGACAACCTACCGGAAAACCGGCGGTGAGTATGAAATTACGGTGAAGACAAGTTCCGAAAAATTTGTTTCCGATTCGCTGGGTACCGAAACCGCTGTCCCGGTTGCGGACTATATTGATATTGGCGTGTTTGCCGAACCCAACGATAAGAAAAACCTCGGCAAAGCGTTGATTTACGAACGATTAAAATTCGACCGGAAGGAAAACACTTTTACTTTCCGAACCAAAGAAAAGCCTTACCAGGTAGGCATAGATCCTTACAACTACCTTGTTGACAGGCTGCCTGAAGATAATCTGCGAAAGCCAGAAGAACTATAATAAATTGAGTTGCCGGAATTAACCCCGGCAATTTTTTTATAGATTCATCTTTTTTTTGTCACAAATCCTTGTTTCGGATGTTCATATATCTAACAGTATGGAAAACAAAGCACAGTTTGAAAAACTTTATGCGCAAAATTACGAGGCCATCGTTAAGTTTTGCTTCAGGTTTTTAAATAGCCGCGAAAGTGCTTTGGACATTGCGCAGGAAACATTTATCAAATACTATGAACGGATGAACCAGCAAGGCAAAGAAATCGAAAACACCAAAGCATGGCTTTACAAAGTAGCCGGAAATCTTTGCCTGAATGCCATTCACAACAAAAACCGGCACAACGAAATTGAGCTTGGTCTGCATGGAAATCCTGTCGAAACCAGTACACCCGAAAGCTTGCTGATAAATGATGAAAATACGGCTTTGGTCAAAAATTTTATCGGGCAGCTTAAACCGCAAAGCAGGCTTTTGATTCTGATGTATCAGGATGGATTATCGTATCGTGAAATGTCGGAAGCCAGTGGGATTCCAATAAACTCGGTCGGAAAAACGCTGTGGCGGATTATCGGAAAAATATCAGAAACCATCAAAACAAAAAATCATGAATAACGAAGTGCTTTTCTTGAAATATTTAGATGGACAGGCTTCGGCTGAAGAGGCTTTAGTGGTAGAGAAAATCCTGAAGGAAAATCCGGACCAATATGAAATTTTTGAAACCATCCGGACGAAACGGCAAGAAGCCCTCGACGTGCTTGCAAGCCTGAACCCGCAGGAATCGTTTTCAATTCCACCAGTCGGATCCATCATTTCAAAATCAATATCCCAAAAACCAAAGGCTCTTCCGATGTGGCAGGTTGTTTTGCGTTATGCAGCAGCAATCCTTGTTGTTGTAGCTTTGCCATTAAGTTTCTGGCTTTTCGATAATAAAAAACCGCTGCCAAACACCAACCCTTCTTTTGAAGGATCAACTATAAACCAAACCTCCTGTGACAACGAACTGGATTATTACATCAGCCCAAACCGCTGCTGGCACCAGAAAGAACTGATTTGTACTGTTATCGAACTTAACAATTAAAAATATTTATCATGAAAGCAAAAACTTTGAGCATGACGATTTCTCTGTTCCTGATGATTTCGATCGGGTGGGCGCAGCCAATTAACTTCAATGCCAGCGCATTAAAACTTGTTCCAGAGACCTCATTTTTACCCAACGCCGACTGGAAAACACTTTTCCAGGATGAAACAAAAACCAATGCTGCCGAAAAAGCCGGTTTGATGAAACAGGTTATTGTTGGACCTGAGGAGCAGATATTTATCTCCGACCGCAATACTTTTACAATTACTATTCTCGATAAAACAGGCCATATCGTAAAAACCTTTGGAAAAAAAGGCAGCAAGCCTGGCGAATTTGTAAATAACCAAAGCTTCGACGGTATTTTAAACGACAAATTGCTGGTTGTAAGCGACAATCAGGGGCGCATTAACTTTTTCGACCTTCAGGGAAATTTTGTAAAAATGATTACGATTGATTTTATGCCACTTGGTGTTTATCCTCTAAAATCGGGTAACCTGATCGTTTGGGGACATGTTCCGGTAGCCGGAAATCAATCCAAAAGCGTGCTTGCCGAAGTTGAATATTCCACCGGAACGTACAAGGTTTTCGATGAAATCACCAAATCCAATGATGAACCTTCAAGAATCAGCATTCCAGCCGAAAAGTCAATCATCAGCTATGGAGCACCTTATTCAGCCGGCAGGCAAATACTCAGGGTTACCAGCGACGACAGGCTTATTGTGGCAGATAATGCAACCGACCAAATTGTTTTGTTTACAAAGGTGAATGGTAAATATCAGAAATCAGCATTCAAAATAAACACCGAACCTATCAAAATTGGTGAACAGGAAAAAGAGGAGTATTATCAGAATTTTAAAGAAAGACTTCAAAAAAACGGCCTTGATGTGGCTTACGCCGAAAAGGTTAAAGCAAAAGGCTTTTTTCCTGATTATCTGCCCAACTATTATAAACTGATTCTGGACGACAAAAACAATTGCCTGTTCTTTGTTTACACCAACCAGCAAAACCAGGATTATGCTTTTCAGGCTTACTCCATTGATGGAAAATTTCTTGGAAAATCAGAATTCAAAATTGAAGGCTATGATTTGCTTTCGAGGATGGGAAGTTTTAAGTTTAAAGATGGATTTGTTTACACGCCTGGCTTAAAACAAAACGACGAAGCTCCTTTGCGGATTCTCAAATGCAGGATTGTGGCTGAGTAAAGACAACCCTTTGGTTTAGAACCCCTTTTTCCAAAACCGGTTTGTTGTCGTTTTTAAAAAAATCCAGGAACATTACCACGCTGCGATGCTGCTTACCTTCACTTTTATAAACCTTTCGCTCCGCCCTGGTCGGGGCTTTATTTTGCACAAAACGTTCCAAAGTGTGCCTGTTTATTCGGGGGAATCGGTTGGTAAAATTCCGTTTTCAGAAGTTACAGCTAAGTCCATAATATCCAAAATTTATACTTTTGATAAAAATTAACTTAAAGGAATAAAATCATGGAATTATCAAAATCCGACAAAAAAGCTGTCCGTGAAATTATCGAAAAGGGCTTGCAGCAGGAGTTTGCTAAAGGATTGTTTGAAGCTGACACTATTTTGGACGATTGGAAAAACAAGCGGACAAACAATCAGGATACCTATCATAAATTGTACAAGAAAATCATTGATTTTGATAAACATATTGCCCAAAGATACGATCGTATGTCGGGATCAACTTATCTGTTTATCATTGCCGGTCAACTGGTGGATGAATTCATTACCGAAAATGATTTGAATGGCTTATCGGGTGAGGTAAAAGCTACTGTAAAAATGATAGCTGGATTCTGATTATATATTTTTCGTGCCGGAATCAACACAACGAAAGCTCATGAATCTCAACGGCCCAAGATAGTGCTATCTCCCCCCGATTTTCTCCTCTGCCACTTTCCGGCCAGCTTTCATGGCTTCCAGGTTTTGCCCGACAATTTTGTCGCCCTTTTTACCAAAAAGCTTGGATATGGCGTTTTCGAGAAAATGATAGTCAATGTCGAGGAATGGAGAAGCAGCGCCAAGCATCACCATGTTTGCCGAGCGCACCGAGCCAATTTCTTTGGCAATAAGTTCGGCGTCGAGGGCTACAAAAAACGGGAGTTTTTCGATCTCAGCCATGATGGCGTCCATTTCGGGATAATTGGGGATGTTGATAAATGGCTCGATGTTGGTGATGAGCCAGCCTTTTGGCGATAACATTGGCAAATACCTGAGCGATTCGAGCGGTTCTACCGACAGGATCATGTCGGCTTTCCCGAAAGGGATAAGGTCGGAGGCAATGTCTTTATCCGACAACCGCAGGTTACTCTGAACGTCGCCACCACGCTGGCTCATGCCATGAACTTCGGCCTGTTTTAAAAATAGTCCGGCCTCAACCGCAGCCCATCCGATAGTTGCTGCAATTGTGAGAATTCCCTGTCCGCCTACTCCGGCAAGAATGATGTCTTTTTTCATGAATCAAATATCTTTTATAATTTTTTTTTAGCGCAGAGAGCAAAGCGCATAACGCAAAAAACTAAAACCTTCCATCTATTCAATTTCCCGCAAAATCAATATTGTTTTTTGAATTTTGAGATTTGAGATTTGAATTTTGTTATTTGTTATTTGTCTTTTGCCTTTTCCCTCATCTTTTTATTGAGGGTCTGGATGCATTCTCGTCTTGGAATTATCACCGAAACGCCTGCATAATCCAATTCTTCCTGAATGATTTTTACGTTTTCTTCATGGAATTTCTTTAACGGTTTTATTACCTTGATGTGTGCCTCTTCGACGCCCAAAGCCTGACAAATAGCTTCAATTTTTCCGTTGGCTGCCGATTTTTGTCCACCCGTCATGCCGGTAGTCGAATTATCTGCAATAATTACGGTGATATTGCTTTCGTCGTTAACAGCATCCAACAGGCCGGTCATGCCGGAATGTGTGAATGTGGAATCGCCGATAACAGCAATGGCAGGTACAAAGCCAACATCGGCGGCACCTTTGGCCATGGTTATCGAAGCGCCCATATCCACGCAGGAATTTATGGCGTTGAAAGGTTCGAGTGCGCCGAGGGTGTAGCAGCCAATATCCGAAAAAACACGGCCCTTGGAATATTTAGCCAGGGCTTCCCCCAGAGCGTCGTAAGCATCGCGGTGCGAGCAGCCCATACACAACGATGGCGGACGGCCAACCACGATTTCCGGAATTTCACTTCCTCGGGTATTTTCGAGGCCAAGCGCCACAGCAACGATGTTTGGATTTAACTCGCCGTCACGCGGAACTGTTCCATCGAGGCGGCCTTTGATATGCAGGTTTTTCGACAGAATTCCTTTTAAAAGCTCTTCGATGAGTGGGGCGCCTTCTTCGAGCAACAAAACTTCCTTACATTCGTCAACAAGTTTTTCGATCATGTTGCGGGGAGCAGGATATTGTGTAATTTTTATGACTGGAAAAGGAATAACACGATCGGGATAATTTTCCATCAGGTAATTCCAGGCGATGCCACAGGCAATAATTCCCAGCGATTTATCAGGACCTTCAAAATATTGATTATTTCCCGAGTTTTCGGATTCATCAATAAACAGTGCCTGGCTTTTGAGTAAACCTTTGTACCTTTTACGGGCCAGTGCCGGCAGCAGGATAAATTGCTTTAAATCGGATGACAGGCGGATTTCGTTCTGTGGTAAAACAGCCCGACGCGAAACAGCAGCGCGGGAATGGGCAAGCCTGGTTGTAATCCTGAATAATACCGGAGTACCGAGTCGTTCGGATAATTCGAAACCATAAAAAACCATATCGTAGGCTTCCTGCTGGTTTGATGGTTCCAAAGTGGGAATCATGGCGAACTTGCCGTAAAACCTCGAATCCTGCTCATTTTGCGAAGAGTGCATCGAAGGGTCATCGGCCGAAACTACAATCAATCCGCCATTGGCACCGGTCATGCCAGCATTTATAAAAGCATCGGCGGCTACGTTGAGGCCCACATGCTTCATGCAAACCATGGCTCTTTTGCCCACATAAGAAACTCCAAGACCAGCCTCCATGGCGGTTTTTTCGTTAGCCGACCAGGATGACCTGATTCCCGTTTTAGTGGCTTGTGCCGAGTGTTGCACATACTCGGTAATTTCGGTAGAAGGTGTACCCGGATAGGCGAAAATGGCCGATAAGCCTGCGTCAATAGCTCCCTGAGCGATGGCTTCATCCCCGAGTAATAACAGTTTTTGCTCCATTTATCAAAGGTTTTTCGATTGATTTTTAATTAAAAACCAGCTCTGCAAAGCTAAATATTTTTGGTTGACCACAGGTTCGGGACTTTCCTTTTTCGCCAATTTTTAGAGGTTTTAGATAACCAAAAATCAGAAGTAGCTTATTTTCAATCTGATTGTTAATTAAATAACAAATCCAATAATTATTTCGAAAGGAATGTTTAAGTTTGCCGCCCATTTTTAAAAGCTAATTTAGGAATTATGGATACGAAGAATAAAATTTTGATGAACCCAAATCCACTGGTTCAATATCTTAACAAATCACCCGAGTTTTTCACCAAAGAAGATCTGATTCTTTATGCCGAGGATCACAATATCGGGATGATCAACTTCAGGTATGCCGGCGAAGACAGCAGGTTAAAAACACTCAGTTTTGTAATCAACAGCCGCAAACATCTCGAAGACATTCTTACCTTGGGCGAGCGTGTTGACGGATCGAGTTTGTTTTCGCACATCGAGGCAGGCTCGAGCGACCTTTACGTTGTCCCGCGTTACCGCACCGCTTTTGTTAACCCGTTTTCCGAAATCCCCGCACTCGACATTCTTTGTTCCTATTTTAATAAAGATGGCCTTCCCCTCGAAAGTTCGCCCGAATACATTTTACAAAAGGCTCATAAAGCCCTTCAGGAGGAAACCGGGCTTTCGTTTCATGTGATGGGAGAACTCGAATACTACATCATCAGCGAAAAGCAGGAACTTTTTGAAGCCGTCGATCAACGGGGATACCATGAATCGTCGCCTTTTACCAAATGGGAAAATTTCAGGCGTGAAGCCATGCTTGCTATCGCACAGTCGGGTGGAAATTTAAAATATGGCCATTGCGAAGTCGGTAATTTTTCGGTAGGCAATATGGAGTATGAACAAAATGAACTGGAGTTTGCCCCCTCGCCACTCGAAGATGCCGCCGACCAGTTGATGATTGCAAAATGGATTTTACGGACTCTCGCCCTCAAACACAAAATCACCATAACTTTTGCTCCAAAAATTACCGTAGGCAAAGCTGGCAGTGGTCTTCACATCCACACCAAGCTGGTAAAAGATGATAAAAACCAGATGCTGGAAGATGGAAAACTAAGCGATACTGCCAAAAAAGCAATTGCCGGTTATCTCGAACTTGCACCCTCATTAACGGCTTTTGGAAACACAATTCCAACTTCCTATTTCAGGCTTGTGCCACACCAGGAGGCGCCAACAAATATTTGCTGGGGCGACCGCAACCGTTCGGTTTTGGTAAGAGTTCCGCTTGGATGGACCGGAAACAAAAATATGTATCTTCACGCTAACCCCAACGAAAAACCTTTTGAAGGTGCCTTTGAAGAGCGTCAGACTGTTGAGTTTCGCTGTCCCGATGGCTCTGCCGACATTTATCTGTTGCTTGCCGGCCTCACGGTGGCTGCACGTCATGGGCTGACCATGGAAAACAGCCTCGAATATGCTCAAAAAACCTACGTTGATGTGAATATTTTCGCCGAAAAACATGCAAACCGGGTGAAAGAACTGAGACAGCTTCCTGCATCGTGCTGGGAATCGGCCGAATATCTCGAAAAACAAAGCAGTTATTACACCGAAAAAAATATTTTTCCTCAGGGGCTTATCGACAGCATCGTGCTGAAATTGAAAAAACTGAACGATAAAACCCTCCGCCAGGAAATTTCGAACGACAGCAACGCAGTTATGGAGTTGGTGAAAACCTATTTTAATTGCGGTTAAAACATTGATTTTTAATACATAAAGTACCGGAAATGTATCCGGTATTTTTTTTGCCTCAGAAATAATATTCAACAAATCTGCTGTACCTTTAAATATTGGTTTAATTTTGAACCTGTTAAATATCAGTTTTTGACTGAATGATTCTTGATTAAAATAATGCACATCATACTTCTGCGTCAGGTTAACTTTTGGTTTGTTTTTAATTTTGCAATACCCTTTCTGGTATTGATTCAGCTATTTCCTTTGAGCCTCAAGGGGCAGGAATACCGGTTTAAAACATACACCATCGAAAACGGTCTTCAGAACGAACTGTTAAAATCCATCACCATCGATTCGGTGGGTTTTATATGGATTGCCACTGATGGCGGGCTAATCAGGTACAATGGCTTCGAGTTTATCGAGTGCGCTGATGTACAGGATTCAAAGTACATCAAATCAGTTTTATGCTCTAAAAACGGGAGCCTGTTTTTTACCACCGACCTGAGCTTTAGTAAAATTGATTATGGTGTCGACGGCTTCAACAAAAGCACCATCAGGGCTGGCTCAATTAACGAATCGGACAGTTTGCTGTTTTTTCCCAAACAACTTTATGAAGATAAAAACGGTAATATCTGGTTTTCGGATAATACTTCAATCTACAGATTCAGAGATGGTTATTTAAAAAAATATTATTTAGGATCGCAAAATACACCCAATAGTTATAATCGCTCGTTTTCGTTTTTCGAGGATGGCTACGGAAATCTTTACACGATTTCTCAGACCGGACATTTTTACTGGTTTGATTTGCAGCGCGATAAACCTGTTTCGCTTGATCCCGGTTTCCCAATAACAAATGTAAGTGCAGTTTTGCCCATTAGCAAAAACAAAGTACTTATCGCGGCAAATAATATGATCGCTGAACTTACGCTGTATGAAGATCATACCTTCGAGTCGTTCAGGATTTTAGACCCGGACATCGATGCTTCAGCTTTTGTAATGATACAGGATAGTACCTTTTTTATTGGAAGTTGGTCGAAAGGCCTTTATCAGGGAAGACTTACCGGTGATAATTATGAATTTACCAAAATCGAAGATCCTTCGATTAATAAAGGTGGGATTAACCAGATCAATTTAAGAGGGAGTGATTTGTATCTTGCAACAGATAATGGTCTTGTTATCATGCAGAGAAAAGTTTTTCAATCCGATTTTAATAACCTTACAGAGGAGTATATCCAGGATATTGCATTTAATGACGAAACCAACGAGATGTTTTTTACTGATGGCAGGACAGTATTTGCCATAAATCAGTTTACCCTCGAAGCCAGCATTGTTTTTAATTCGACAGGTAGCTTATTGTTGAGGCTTTTGCCTGACAAAAACAGCATCTGGGTTGCTGATAACAATGGTTTTTTGCGTCAATTGAAGGATAAAGCAGTCATAAAAACCATCGATCTAAGCAGTTATGGCAGCTCTATCTATAATCTCACTCTGGATAAAAATGAAAATATCTGGATTTGCCAGGATAATCTTAATGGTGTACTCAAAATCACAAAAGAGGGCCTCATCACAAAATATGGCGAAGAATCAGGCCTTGTTTCACGGGTAAATTTTATTATCGACTCACCAATAAATTATATTTTTCTGGGGGCATGCGGTGCTGAAAGTTATCTCTATTATTTCAACCCTGAGCAGGAAAAATTCATCAACCTGAGCAAACCTTTACCTTTTGCGTTTAATGAATCGTTGTTAATTAACGATTTAAGTTTTGATGAGGATGGCGTCATGTGGCTGGCCAGTAACCATGGATTGCTGAAGGTTCGCGGAAACGACATCGAACGCATCGACCTGGAAAACCTCACCAACGAAGACATCAAAGCTGTTATGGTAGGGCATGATGGCGATATTTGGTTTGCATCCAGCATTGGCGTGAGTAAATACAATAAGGATAATATTGTTACTTTCGATTATATGGATGGTTTGCCTTCAAAAACGATAGGCTACCGCTGCATCGAAACTGACGCGAGAAACAGGATTTGGGTCGGAACGCTTGCCGGGATTTCATATGCCCTTGAAAATATTCCATTAAACAAAATGCCTAAACCTGTTTTTCTTTCGATATCCGAAAAAGGGCAGCCATTGAGTGATATCAGCAGAAACAGTTTCAGTAACCTGGCTTATCTGGGATTTACTTTTATCAGCCCAAGCTTCCCAACCGACGGGATTCACTACAAAGTGATGCTGGCAGGCAAGGATACAACATGGCGCTATTTTTCAGGCAAAAACGACCTGATTTACACTGATTTTAAAACCGGCGATTATGAATTGATCATTCAGGCAAAACAACGCGGAAACTACCTTTGGAGCGAACCACTCAGCTATAAGTTTCAAATTTACACCATTTGGTATCAATCGTGGTGGGCATGGTCGATACTAATTGCAGTTATCGCCCTGCTTGTTTATTTAACTGCCAGATGGCGAAGCAGCAGGCTCGAGCACGAAAAACAAAGGTTAAATATTCTGGTGAGTGAACGCACCTCAGAACTTGAGCGTAAAACACACGAAATTGAAGCAAAAAATGAAGCCCTCGTTATTGCTAAGGACGAAGCCGAACGATCATCAAAAGCTAAGGCAGAGTTCCTTTCGACCATGTCGCACGAAATACGAACTCCGATGAATGCCGTAATTGGGATGACCAACATTTTGCTGATGGAAGAGCCTCGTGAAGATCAGTTAGACCGCATAAATACCTTAAAGTTTTCAGCCGAGAACCTCCTGATGCTCATCAACGATATCCTCGATTTTAATAAAATTGAAGCCGGAAAAGTCGATTTCGAACGGATCGACTTTGACCTGAAAGAAGTAGCGAGGAACATTAAACTGAGTTTCGATCCCGCCGCCAATGCTAAGGGCGTCACGCTTAATCTGCAGGTTGAGGAAGGAATTCCGGATCTTCTCATAGGCGATCCTACGCGTATCTCACAGATTATTATCAACCTTGTGGGGAATGCCCTCAAGTTTACCGAAAAAGGCGAAATCAATATCATCCTTTCCAAACGTTTACGTCCGGGAAATCAACTCGAAGTTACATTCCGCATCAGGGACACCGGTATTGGCATATCACCCAAAAAACTTGAAACGATTTTTGAAACTTTCAGCCAGGGAAGTTCCAACACAACAAGAAGATATGGCGGAACAGGCCTTGGTCTTTCGATAACCAAAAAATTACTCGAATTGATGGGAAGCCGCATTCAGGTGCAAAGCCGGCTTGGAGTAGGTTCTGAATTTTCGTTCAGGCTTAATCTCGACATCAGCCAAAGCATAAAAGAAACCAAGGTTGTAGCCGCCAACAATAACCTTTTACCCAGCCTTAAAGGATATAAAATTCTGCTCGTCGAAGATAACCTCATCAATATAAAAATTGCCGACCAGATTCTTAAAAAGTGGGATATTGAAGTATTTGTGGCGAAAAATGGTCGTGAAGCTGTAAATATGTTTTCACCAGGTAAGTACTCTCTGATTTTAATGGATCTTCACATGCCTGAAATGGATGGTTATGAAGCAACTGTTGAGATTAGAAAACTAGACAAAAACATCCCTATTATCGCACTAACGGCTGCGGCTCTCGTGGAGGATAAGCAAAAAGTTTTTGCAGCAGGAATGAACGATTTTATCTCGAAGCCTTTCAAACCCAACGACCTCTATAATAAAATCACCAAGAGTATTCTGGAAGCCTCCTTAAATGTCTGAAAATAGCTCAGTTTATAATTTTAAATAATACATGTTAACTACTGCCACAATGAAAAAGTTTTTATTCACGATTATCACGTTATGTTTTGGATTGGTAGCGCTTTCACAAGGATGGCGCTCCGACGAAATGGAAATTAAGGTTCCTTTTCATTCTGTCGAAGCTGCCTCACAACTGCACAATCTTAATCTGAATGGAGATATTTATAAGAATTATGCTATCCTGTATGTTGTTCCAAAAGAACTTGAAGTTTTAAATAAAGCAGGTTTCAGATACGAGGTTCAGATCGAAAACCTCAATGAACATTTTAAAAATTTCTGGCAAACCGATGACGCCTACCATTCATACCAGCAAATGATCGACCTTGCCGACAGCCTTGCAGCCCATTTTCCGGCAATCTGCAAAAAAGTGATTTTTGGGACTTCGCTGGGAGGAAGACAATTAGCTGCACTCAAAATTAGCGATAACGTTGAAACCGACGAAAACGAAGCCGAGGTATTTTTTGATGGAGGAATTCATGGCGATGAAATTGGCGGAGCCGAAAATCTCATCCGCTTTGCCCGCGATTTATGCCTGGGTTATGGAACAAACACACAAATAACCAACCTGGTAAATGGCCGCGAAACCTGGCTGTATCTGATGGTTAACCCTGACGGAAGAGAAGGGATGACCCGCTACAACAACAATGGCGAAGACCTGAACCGCGATTGCGGTTATATGTGGGATACCGAAAGCCTTGGCGCCTGGTCTCAACACGAAACCAAGATGTTGCGCGATGCTTTGATGGCCAATCAGTTTGTGGTTTATACTTCATACCACAGCGGGACCGAATTTATTTCGCATCCCTGGAGTTATCGCGCAGCGTTTTCGCCCGACCATGCTCATGTAAACCAACTGGCAGGAGTTTATGCCACCACATCGGGATATTCAAATATTCCGTATGGTCCGGGTTACACAGGAATGTATGCCATCAACGGAAGTACAAAAGATGCCAGTTACGGTATTCAGGGTTCGGTAAGCTGGTCAATCGAAATTTCGATGGATAAACAACCTCCGGCATCTCAGATTATGTTGTATTACAACTACAACAAGCCTTCGATGCTTATGCTGATGGAATACGGTGGCTATGGTGTTGCAGGAACAGTTACCGACGAAACCAACGGGCAACCCGTTGCAGCAACAGTTTTTGTAAGCAGTTTTGTACCTTCCTACACCGACCCTTTGGTTGGCGATTATCACAAATATGTTCTGCCAGGCACCTATAATGTTACGGTAAAAGCCAACGGTTATCAAACCAAAACCATCAGCAATGTCTTGGTTACTGCCAACAATGCCACAGTAACCGATATTCAGCTAACTCCCGAAGATAATCATGGCATATTCAAAATTGTAGCCTGCCAGATTCCCGGAAATAATTTTAACGATGAAGGTGCAACCTGGGCTTCGTTAGGCCAGCCCGACAATGTAAATTATTCGGTTGGGAAAAGTGGCTGGATTATCATGGATATGCAGGAAATTGTTTTTAATGGTGCCGGTCCTGATATGATGGTTTTTGAAGGCGATGCTTCCGCAGAAGGCTACACACTTTTTGCAGGTACAAGCATGGATGGCCCCTGGTATTCGATGGGACCGGGAATGGGAACTTCCGAGTTTAGCTTCGAAAACTGTACAATTGGTGAAGCCCGCTATTTTAAATTACTGGATGATGGCGATGGCACCGCAACCGTTGCCGATGCCGGTTTTGACCTCGATGCTATCCAGGTATTAAGTGCAGTTACCGGTCCTTACATTATTATGGACAGCTACGATATTGACGACTCAAACGGAAATAATAATGGGATTCTGGAGCCCGGAGAAACTGCGGATTACATCATCACCCTTAAAAATGTAGGTTCCGAAAATGCGCTGGATATTACAGGAACTTTGGACTGCAACGACCAGTATGTTATGGTAATTACAACTTCACCGCAAACTTTTGGAAATATTGCCATCAACGCTTCTGCAACTGCTACGTTTACAATTTCTGCTGCAGCCGGCGCACCTGCCGGGCATACCGCAACTTTGGTTTTAACTTACGAAGGTTCCAACGTGGCAGCCTCAACCAAAAACATTTCGGTTATCTTCCCGGATTATTGCCAGGCCTCAACCACCACCGAGGACGAGTACATTTCCAATGTTGTTTGCGGCGAAATAAACAATTCCAGCGGCTGGCAGAGCGGCGTTGCAAATTACACCAACCTTTCGGTAAATATTGATGCCGGAACTTCGATGCCGATTACAATTACAAACGGCACTCCGTGGGCCAGCGACATCGTTATTGTTTGGGTGGACTGGAACAACGATTTTGAACTTGGAAGTCCGTCAAATGAAACTTTTAACCTGACCAATGTTGGCGGAACCGGCGCCTCGTTTACCGGAAATATCGCTGCTCCTGAAGGAACCTCAAGTGGAAATTACAGGATGCGGGTGAGAATGACTTACAGCACAGCACCCACGCCTTGCGGCTCGGCAAGCTATGGCGAAATCGAAGATTACACCGTTGTTGTTGGCGGAAATACCTTAACTGCAATTTTTACGTCTGATGTTACCGAACTTTGTGCCGGTGGACAGGTTCATTTTTATGATAACTCCACCGGAAATATTACAAGCTGGGCTTGGTCTTTCCCGGAAGGAACGCCGGCAACTTCAACATTACAAAATCCTGTGGTTACCTACAATTCACCCGGAATGCCCGGCGTAAGCCTCACAGTTTCTGATGGGACCAACTCAAATACATTTAATGCCCTCGAATATTTAATCGTAATGGGTGAAGTAAGCGTTCCAAACCAGCCAACCGGTGCAACCGAAATTTGCCAGGATGCTCCAAACGGAACCTACAATACTTCAGGAAATCCTGCTTATGTTACAAGCTGGATTTGGGATTTAAGCCCTGTAACTGCCGGAACGATTACACCAAACGGGCCAATTGCTGTTGTTAACTGGTCAGCCACTTTTGCAGGAACAGCATCGCTAAAGGTAAAAACTTCAAATCTTTGCGGCGAAAGTGCCTGGTCAGATGTTCTCGCCATAACTGTAACTCCTTTCCCGGCTGTTGCCGGAAACATTACAGGCGACGAAATTGTTTGCCAGGAACAGGTACAATTATACACAGTGCCGGTAATTGCCGATGCAACAAACTATGAATGGAGCCTCGAACCTGCCGCTGCGGGAATAATGAATATTACAGCCAATGAAAATACAATAGCCTGGAGCGATAGCTGGATGGGTGCTGCAATATTGAAGGTTCGCGGCGTAAACGATTGCGGAACAGGTGCCTGGTCGGCAAATTATGAAGTGCTTGTACAAAATTGTACCGGAATTTCAACACCAGATCAAAACGATGTTTTCACCATTTTCCCAAATCCGGGTAATGGAAATTTTACAGTAAATGCAACTAAAAATTTCGATAAAGAAATAGCCATTTCTGTTGTAAACATGATGGGTGTGGAAGTTTTCTCTAAATCTTTTAAATCGCTTTCTTCCGGAAATAGCTTTGGAGTTAACCTTGTTGGCCTGCCAGAAGGTGTTTATTATCTGAAAATTGAAAATGAGACTGGAAATTTTATTCAGAAAATTCTCATTCATCAGTAAACCATTTTATAATTTAATAGTCTAAAGGGCAAAGTTTCCGGAAAACTAATCAACGGAGACTTTTCCCTTTGTTTGTGAAATCGTCAATAAATAATGCTTTTTTAATGAAAAAATTCTTCTTTCTTTTTCTGTCGCTGTTTTTTGCGACATTTATGTTTGCTCAGCAAAAGCTGGTTATCCGCATCGAAAATCCTGATGCAAAAGACTTCAAAACTTTCTCGAAACAAGGCTATGATATTGCCGCTTACAAACCCGGAGTTTTCCTTGACCTTGTAGTTTCTGAAGAAACTTATCAAAAAGTACTTGCCGAAGGTTACCAGGCACAGATCAGGACAACCTCAGCACAAATGGCTGCCAACCTCGGCAATGTTGACGACATCAACGGTTATCGGACATACGCCGAAGCGCTTACCGAATTGCAGCAAATTGCTGCAGCTCATCCTGATATTTGCCAGCTTATTGACATTGGCGACAGCCGTGGCAAACAATATTTTGATGCCGGAAATAACAATTACGCCAATTACCAGCATAACATCTGGGCGCTAAAATTATCCGACAATGTTAATCTTGAAGAAGACGAACCCGGAATTTACTATTTTGGTGCACACCATGCCCGCGAACCACTCAGCACAGAAGTTGCCTTTTATGTATTAAACTATCTGGTTGATAATTATGGAACCAATGCCGAAGTTACTGCCAACGTAAATTCAAAGGAAATCTGGTTCGTGCCAATGGTTAATCCCGATGGCCACGAAATTGTATTAAATCAGATAAACACCGATTGGCGTAAAAATATCCGCGACAACGACGGAAACGGCGCGGTAACTCCCGGTAGCTGGGCTTATCCCGATGGCGTTGACCTCAACCGGAATTATGCATGGGGCTGGGGTGGTCAGGGTACCAGTTCCGATCCCACTGATATTACGTATTGTGGCCCCTCACCATTATCTGAACCCGAACTTCAAAGCATTGTTAATTTATTGGAATCAAAACAATTTGTAGCCGGAATTTCGTACCACACCTACAGCGAACTTGTTCTTTGGCCTTATGGTTATAATGAAGGTATTTATGCACCTGATCAAACTGCACTTGCCGCACTTGGAACAGCAATGGGAAATGCTATTCCTGGTCTGACGGGTGGTCATTATACTCCCCAGGTTTGCTGGCAACTCTATCCATGCTCTGGCATTACCGATGATTTCGTTTATGGAAAATTTGGGGTTTTCGCTTATACCATCGAATTGGGACAGGAATTTATTCCACCGGCAAACGAAGTTTATCAGATCACGGAAGATAATCTTAATGCTGCCATGATCCTGCTTAACAGAGTGAATAAATCAACGCTGACCGGCCATATCACCAATTCAAACACGGGTGAACCGGTGGTTGCTGAGATTTACATCAACGGAATTGATAACACCGGTGAACCGCGCGATCCATACAAAAGCAACCAGGATTTTGGCACGTATTACAGGTTACTTGTCAACGGAAATTATACTGTAACTTTTTCCGCCTACGGATACCTCTCACAGACCTTCAACAATGTAAATATCAACAACGTTGGGCAGACTATTCTTGATGTTTCACTGGTTCCTGCCCAGGTTCTTTCGGTTACCGGAACTGTAACTGATGCCGATAACGGTAATCCGATTTCGGGAGCGATGATTCAGGTTATTGGTGCACCCATCGAACCGGTTTACACCAATGGAAACGGCGAATATGTGATTTCCGAAATTTACGAAAATGCCTATTCCTTTAAAGTTTATGCTTTGGATTATGCGACACTTATCCAGGAAGTTACCGTAAATCAGCCAAACACTGTGGCAAATTTCCAACTGACCTATTCAACCGCAGTAAGTTTTGAAACCGGAACTTTTGGTACTGGCTGGAATTTTAGCGGAAACGCCAATTGGACCATCGACAATTCAAACGCCTGGGACGGCAGCTATTCAGCCAAATCGGGAAATATCGGTGATGATCAAACCACAACACTTTCGATAACCATGACGACGGTAAGTTCCGGCACAATTAGTTTTTACCGGAAAGTTTCATCAGAAGCAACCTATGATTTCCTGCAGTTTTATGTTGATAATACCATGAAGAATGAATGGTCGGGCGAAATGGACTGGGCTGAGTTTTCGTACAGTGTTCCTGCCGGAAGTCATACTTTTAAATGGGTTTACACAAAAGACGTTTATGTTGCCTCAGGAAGCGATTGCGGCTGGATTGATTTTATTACTTTCCCGCCAACTGCCACAGTTAACGCTTTGGCCGGCCCCGATGGAACTATTTGCGAAAACACAACTTTTACCTGTGCGGGAACAGCAACATTTTATAATACTGTTGCCTGGACAACATCCGGAAACGGGACTTTTTCGAACACCACGATTTTAAACCCGGTTTACACACCAGGAACACAGGATATTTCGGCAGGCTCAGCAGTTTTAACACTCACAGCTTATGGTTCAGGCGGAACTTCCGACAACGACAATCTTACGCTTACAATCAATCCTCTGCCTGAGGCAGGTCAAAGCGCAACAGGTGATTTTCTGGTTTGTGCCGGATGGAGCTCCTCCTATCACTGCCCGGCTATTGCCAATGCAACCTCAATCGAATGGGTTTTTCAGCCTGCAGAAGCTGGCACCTTGGTCCAGGAAAACGATACTTTGGTAACAATTACGTGGTCGGAAACATTTTTCAATTTTGCCACCTTAAAGGTACGAGGCATAAACAATTGCGGCTATGGCGAATTTTCGAATAATTTTGCTGTGGATATCCAGGATTGTACCGGAATTGATGAAAACATAAAATCAGATTTTACCATTTACCCAAATCCTGCAAATGATTTTCTTGTTTTACAAACGTCAAATGCAGAAATTGAAGATCTGAGCATCCGGATTTTTACTGTTTTGGGAGAAACAATTTACAGCAGGGAAATTAAGTATTCTTCAGAACCCACTTTGACAATTGACCTCTCAAAAATAGATGAAGGCATCTATTTTATAAGAATTGAAAGTAAAGCAGGAACTGAACTTAAGAAAGTTATCATCCGGAAGTAACAACAACATCGCTCATCATTTTCATTAAATCATGTTAATAATGAGGATTTTAAAAACCGGGTACGATCTGAATCTAAAAATAAAAGTATAATTTTGCACGATTTTAAACAGTTAATATTTTTCAAAATCAAATAGTAGTAACTCAAATCATTTTATCATTTTAAAAATTTACTCATGAAAAGATCCACAACACTGCTTTTGGCGTTGCTTTTGGTTTTTGCCATCGAAGGATTGGTAGCCCAGACACGCGAAAAACCCAAACAGAAACCACTTTATGAGAATGGCGTTTACAAACCATTCGAAGTCCTCGACACCCGTGTTGATAATATGTCGTATTGGAACAAAGCCGCCGAACTGGGGCTAACTCCTTACAATCCGGATGTTGTAGCTCCATTAGGCAAATACACTTCAAGCCGCATCAATGCAACAAGTGTTGTCCGTGACGATTCACCGGACGTTCCTGTTACTACCGAAAATTCAACACAGAGCGAAAACTCAATTTTTGTTGACCCAAACGATCCTGATCATGTTTTGCAGTCGAACAATTCTACCCAAAATCCAGTTGGTAGCCTTTATGGTGCCAATTATTTTTTCTCCTATGATTTTGGTTCAACGTGGGGAGGTACTGTACAAGGTGCCGGTGGCGGCAATTCTGGCGACCCGGCAACAGCTATCGGTTTGAGCGGAAGACAATATGTTGGTTTTATTCACAACAATTATGGCCAGGGTGTTGCTTATTCCGATAACGGAACAACCTGGACATCAGTTCAGGCAGGTACTTCACCAGGCGGTGGCGGAATGTTGGACAAAAACCATCTTTGGATTGATAACAGCCCGACAAGTCCTTACGCAGGTAATGTTTATGATGCATGGACAGCTTTTGGAAATTCAAACGATTCGGATATCGAATTTGTTCGTTCAACTAATAACGGCATAAGTTATTCGACCCATAAAAACGTAAGTTCAGCAGTTAATGCTGGGAGCCATTGCCAGGGAGTAAACATTCAGACTGGCCCTAATGGCGAGGTTTATGTTATTTTTTCGATTTATGATGGCTGGCCAACCGATGAAACCTCTATTGGAATGGCCCGTTCGTTGGATGGCGGTGCAACTTTTACACCTGCAACCAGGATTATCTCCAATATTAAAGGTATCCGTAACACAGGAGTTTCGAAAAATCAAAGGGTAAATTCGTTCCCTTCAGCAGCAGTTGACCTCGAAAACGGCAATATTTATGTTACCTGGACAAATTGTGGCATTCCCGGAATTAACAGCGGCGCCGACAGAGATATTTACATGATTCGCTCAGAAGACCAGGGTACTACATGGTCAACACCGATTCGTGTAAACCAGGATCCTATTGGCATGGGTAAAAAACATTATTTCCCATGGATTACCTGCGACCCCGAAACAGGTGCACTCAGCACAATTTTTTATGACGACCGCAACGTTGGCGGATCACAATGCGAAGTTTATTGCGCCAACTCTTTTGACGGTGGCGATACCTGGGAAGATTTTAAAGTGAGCGATGTTTCTTTTACACCAACTCCAATTCCTGGTCTTGCCGGTAGCTACATGGGTGACTACCTGGGTATTTCGGCACGTGGCGGAAAAGTTTATCCGGTATGGTGCGACACCAGGTCAGGACACGTTATGACTTATGTTTCGCCTTACGAAACAAACAGCCTTCCAAGACCTACCGATCTTATTGGCAGCGTAACTTTTGAAACCGGTGCTGTTCAGCTTAACTGGTCATTTGTGGTGGTTCCGAATTTTCAGAATTTTAATATTTATCGTGATAATTTCCTGATTGGAACTACCACCGATAATTTCTACACCGACAACCTCCCCGACTACGGCATTTACAAATACAAAGTAACTGCAGTTCATACCGAAGGCGAATCATCAGGACCAAGCGCAACAATTCAGTGGGGCGACCCGCATGTTGCCGTTGATCCTGCAGAAATCATCGAAAACATTGATCTTGGCAGCACTTCAACACGTTACATTAATGTTACAAATGTTGGCCAGCTCGACCTGGTTTATTCGATCACTTCTTCAACCGAGCCAACAAGAGGCAGAGATTACTGTACTGCATCAACTTCAACCGAAGATGAGTTCATTTCGAATGTTGTCGTAGCCGAAATCAGCAAAAGCAGTGGATGGCAAGGTGGTGTAGCTAATTACACCGACAATGTTGCCTTCATGGAAGTTGGATCTTCACACAACATTACCGTCTCCAACGGCAATGCATGGGCAAGTGATATTGTTTATGTCTGGGTGGACTGGAATGATGATTTTACCTTTGGTGTTGGCACTGATGAAGAATATCAATTAAACAATGTTGGCGGTTCAGGTCAGACTTTCACCGGTGTTATTACCGTCCCAATGGGAACACCAAGCGGAGAGCACAGAATGAGAATCCGTATGACTTACAGTACTCCTCCTGTTCCTTGCGAAAGTGCATCCTACGGCGAAATCGAAGATTACACCGTGAGCGTATCTGGATGGATGTTTGTTGACAGAGTTACTGATACCATTGCCCCTGGAGCATCTGCAGTTATTGCTGTTGATTTTGATTCACAAGACCTTGAAGCCGGTACTTATTATGGAAATGTAAAAGTAGAAACCAACGATCCTTTATTATCAGAAGTCAATGTTCCGATTACACTCAATGTTGGCGGCACTTTCCCATTAGCTTTACAGGTAATTGCCAATCCGGCAATAATTTGTACTGGTGCTTCATCACAATTGGCAGCAATCGTTTCAGGCGGAACCGGAAGCTACACCTATTCATGGACTTCAGATCCTGCCGGGTTCACTTCAACCGAGCAAAATCCTCTAGTTTCGCCAACTGTTACCACAACCTACACCGTTGAGGTTAACGATGGTGAAACAACACTCACCCAGCAGGCTACTGTCACTGTGATGAACATGCCTCTGCAACCAGAAGCACCACAAGGCCAGGCTTCGGTATGTTTTGGAGAATACCAGACCGTTTACAATACAACAGGTTCAATAGGTGCACAAACTTACTTGTGGCTGATGTGGCCTTTAGAAGCCGGAACCATTGCAGGTAACGGACTTACTGCAACAGTTACCTGGAGCGAAACCTTCACAGGTGGTGCCGACATTTGGGTTATCCCGTTTAATGCTTGCGGAGAAGGACCAGAATCAGTTCATATGCCAGTGATGGTTTATCCATTACCTACTGTTGAACTTGGTGATGACATGACCGTTTGTGCAAACTGGACAGTTACCCTTGATGCAGGAAATCCAGCGGCAGGAACTACCTATCTTTGGTCAACTGGTGAAACAACACAAACGATTGTTGTTGATACTACCGGCGTAGGTTATAGTTCAAAAACAGTTTGGGTTGAAGTTACCAGCAACGAAAGTTGTTCAGAAACTGATGAAATTTCAATTCAGTTCGACGATTGTACCGGTATTCAGGAAGTATCCGATAGCTGGTCAGTTGAAGTTTTCCCAAATCCTTCAAATGGCATTTTCAATATCGAATTACGCACCAATTATGAAAAACCAGTACAGATGAGAATTTTCAATGCCATCGGTATCGAAGTTTATGCTAAAAACGATATGCTGGTCAATCAGGCGAACAGCACCACTGTTAACCTTGAAAAATACAGCGAAGGTGTTTATTATTTGAATCTGAGTGGTGAAAATATTAACATCATTAAGAAAATTGTTATTCAAAAATAACCTGCTCTGAAGTTAAAAGAAAGCCGGTGGATCATTCACCGGCTTTTTTTATTTTACAGAACATTTAGAACATAATGGGCAGTTGAATTGTTAATTCATTATAAAACATTATCTTTGTCAAACCCGGCGGATTGATTTCCAAATAAATGTGTTATCTTTATGGAACTAATTTAATCTAAACAAATATGAAATCTACAACAGTACTTATTTTTTGTTTTTTATGGGTTTTTGTTTTTGCTGAAAACACTCAAAACTCCACAAGATTAAACAACCCTAAAGTTGATTTATCGAAATCACCTGATGCAAATGCTTTATTCGAAAAAGGAGCTTTATTTCCTGATGTTCTGATTACCTATACTATTTCCGGAAAAGTTTATCATTCAGGCTCACCATTGGTTCCATTTTCAGGAGTTATCATGACCTGTTCAGACGGAGTTATTGATACCACAAATGCACTTGGGGAATTTTCGTTTGTGGTAGAAAGAAACTGGTCAGGAACAGTGACCCCCTATTTTTGTGATCAATATAGTTTTTCTCCTGTAAACAGGACTTACACCCTCGTTAAACTAAATTATCTCGGGCAGGATTTTACGGCTACCCCGACTGATCAATACATCATCAACGGAACGTTTATCAATATAAGTACGGGTTTGGGTATGGCAAACTTTACCGTCGATTTTGGTAATGGCATTACAACTACTACCAATTCTCAGGGACAATATTCCCTTGAAGTCATGCCTTGTGAAAGCTACACTTTAACGCCAACTTCGAATGAATTTACCTTTTCTCCGCTAGGCCGAAGCTATCCAGACCTTATCCAGAGTTTTTACAACCAGGATTATGAGGCTCAACCCGTTGGTTCTGTGCCCTTGCCTCCAGGCTGGGATCATCCTGCTAATGCTGAACAAGTGCATATTATTTCGATACGAACATCTGCTAATCCAGCTTATTGCGGCGTGCCCATCCAGGCCGGCGACTGGATAGGTGTTTTTTATACAGGTGATGATGGCCTGCTGCATTGTGGAGGTGCCGGTTTGTGGACCGGAACCGAAAATACGCAGGTTACAGCTTTAGGCAACGATACTTACACACCAGCAAAAGATGGGTTTACCTATGGTGAATTAATAACATGGAAAGTTTACTCAACAAACACTACTCAGCTTGAATATCCGGCATTTCCGGTTTTCGAAACAGGCGGGTTATTAACTTCCAATAACAAATGGTATCCCGGTGGATTATCAATCGTTTCTTCACTGCCTATAAATAAAACCCATAGTTTGCAAATCCCGCAAGGCTGGAGTGGCATTTCAAGCTATATTTTGCCACGGACCGGTACAGCTACAATTACGGTGCTGATGGCGCCGATTTTATCCAAATTAGTGATTCTTCAAAATCTCACCAAAACTTATTGGCCAAGCCAGAGTGTTAACACAATTATCAACTGGAGTTCCGTTTCGGGCTATAAAATTAAGGTAACTGAGCCTGTCACTTTACCGATCACCGGATGTGATTATTCTCCAAAAACAGTTAGCCTTATCACCGGTTGGAATCTCATTCCCGTGCTTAGCGACTGTAATGTGCCGATCGAATCGCTTTTTGCAGCCAATCTGAATAAAATTACGGTAATCAAAGAAATAGCAGGTTCAAATATTTACTGGCCGGCGGTTAACATAAAAACACTGCTTAACCTGCAGGCAGGAAAAGCTTACCTGATGAGGGTTACCTCTAATTTTTCGGTTACTTTCCCGGCTTGTACTTCGTTAAAAGATGAAGAAATCCAAAATACGGTTGTCGAAAATAACTCGCCCTGGAATGAACCGCTCATGACCCCATCAAATCACTCGATTGCCCTGCCTTCGGGCGTTCTGGGCAAATTAATGACTGGTGATGTTATCGGGGCTTTTACCCAGGATGGCATCTGTGCTGGCATGGTTCAGATTAACGATATTTCGCAGAGTTATTTGTTGCAGGTTTTTGGTGACGATCAAACCACCCTGGAAAAAGATGGTTTTGATGAAAGCGAGTTTTTAAGCTTTAAACTTTTCAGGCCACAGGTAAACCAGGAATTTGAAATCGGGTTTGATTTTGATGCAACCATGCCTTCATCCGACGGCGTTTTTACCACTGATGGATTATCGGTTGCAGGAAAAATTGTATTCAATCCAACCTACATCGGCGAAAATACCAATACCAGTATTTCATTTTTCCCCAATCCCGGTAACGGGATGATTGAATTTATTGCAGGTGATGGCAACCGGAAATTTACTGTTACAATTTTGGATTTGACAGGTCAGAAGGTTGATGAAACCTCGTTTTCGGGAAAAACCCGGATGAATCTTTCGAATGCTCCAAAAGGAATGTATTTCGTTAAAATTGAAAGCGACAATTTTGTAAAGGTCCAAAAACTGATTATTCAATAAATTGATTTTTAGCCTGATGAATTTTAAAAAAATCCCGGAATTTAAAAGATTCCGGCTTTTTTTTGGCTATCGCCTAAAATGTAAAAAAACTATGTTTGTGGAATTCTAAATCAGGTATTGTTTCCGGATTGGTAATTTATCTGATAAGGAAATCAAATATCCAAAAAGAAAAAGTATTGCTTTAAAATAAACTGTTCGAATTATGAGATATTTACCTGGAATTGTTTTTTGTTTTTTATCAGCTTTTGTGGTGAGCGGTGTTCATCCAAATACTCCTAAAGCCAATGATAATCAATTTGAATCGCTTCAAAACTCAGGTACAACCAACTCTTTGGAATACCTGCTTCCTGAACAGGACGTAGTGCTTGTTGATTTGAAGATTTCAGGTAAAGTTCAGCATGGAGGGTCAAATTCGCTTCCGCCTTTTGCCGGAGTTACTGTTACATTCTCGGGTCTGGGGACGGTAGTTACCAACGACACGGGTTATTATGAAAAATTTGTACCCGAGCTATGGACGGGAACGGTTACTCCGTATTATTGCGGATATTATAATTTTTCTCCTGCCAGCCGCACTTACACCAAAATCAAGGTAAATGCTGTTAACCAGGATTTTGTTGGTACACCTGCACAAATGTTTACAATCAATGGAACGATTATCGAAACCATCAATAATTCGCCACTGGCTGATTACAACATCAATTTTGGCAACGGCTTCACAGCCACCACCAATTCGCAGGGGCAATATTCCATTCAGGTAAAGCCTTGCGGTAGTTACACTTTAACACCAACCTCAGCCGACTATAATTTTGTCCCGCTAAGCCGGAATTATCCAAACATAACTACCAATTTTTACAATCAGGATTATGAAGCTACACCCAGCTCCTTCCCTCGCCCGCCAGGCTGGGATTATACCCTTACCGGAAGTGCCCATATTATTTCGGTAATGCCTTACGCAAATCCGACTATTTGTGGTGCACCCTTAAATGAAGGAGACTGGGTCGGCGTTTTTTATGTTGGTGATGATGGACTGCTGCATTGTGGTGGTGCAGGAATGTATCAGGGAACAACAGTCAGCACGGCTGTTATTGCCCAGGGCGACGACTTTACAACACCTGTTAAAGATGGCTTCGCCAGTTTTGAAGTAATGAACTGGAAAGTGTTTACTTCTTCGACAACCCAACAGGAATTTATTGCTTTTCCAACAACATTTTCAGGGGATTCATATAGATGGGGAAGCATGGGTTTAACCCGGATTATTTCACTTCCGGCATACAAAACCCACAATTTGGTTATTCCGCAAGGATGGAGCGGCATTTCGAGTTATCTTAAACCAGCCACCTCGCTGCCATTGAATAACATCCCAAGCGCATCACCAAGATCAGGAGCTGATTCAATCCGGCGGATCATGATGCCCGTCGTCAGCAAATTATCCATTGTTCAAAATCTTACCAAAACCTATTGGCCAAGCCAGAATGTTAACACCATCGGTAAATGGAGTGCAACATCCGGTTACAAAATCAAAGTCACCGAATCGATTGTTTTGCCGATTCATGGCTGTGACTATTCACCAAGAACGATAAGTCTTGTTACAGGCTGGAATTTGGTTCCTGTGCTCAGCGAATGCGACATACTAATCGAGTCGCTTTTTGCAGCCCATCTCAACAAAATTACCATTATCAAAGAAATTGCCGGGTCGTTTATTTACTGGCCCGCCATGAACATAAAAACCTTGCTTACCCTGCAAACAGGAAAAGCTTACCTGATGATGGTTTCCGCTGATTTTTCGGTTACTTTTCCGGCTTGTGCTGCTTTTAAAGCTGAAGAAAATGTACAGACGCCATTTAAAAATAATTCACCCTGGAATGATCCTGCGATGACACCATCAAATCACTCGATTGCAATGCCTTCGGGGGTTCTGGGAAAGTTAATGACAGGTGATGTTATTGGCGCTTTTACCAAAGATGGCTCCTGTGCAGGCCTGGTTGAGATTAACGATGTTTCACAGAGCTATTTGTTGCAGGTTTTTGGTGACGACCAAACCACCCTGGAAAAAGATGGTTTTGAAGAAAGCGAATTTTTAAGCTTTAAACTTTTCAGGCCTCAGGTAAACCAGGAATTTGAAATCGGGTTTGATTTTGATGCAACCATGCCTTCATCAGATGGCGTTTTTACCTCAGATGGTTTGTCGGCTGTTGGGAAAATTGTGTTCAATCCAACCTACATCGGCGAAAACGCAAATACCAGCATTTCATTTTTCCCGAATCCTGCCAACGGACTGGTTGAGTTTGTTGCCGGCGACAGCAACCGGAAATTTAAAGTTACTATTTTGGATTTGACGGGCCAAAAGGTTGATGCAACAACATTTTCTGGTAAAACCCTGATTGATGTCTCAGATTCGCCCAAAGGAATTTATCTGGTTAAAATTGAAAGTGCCGATTTTATAAAATTCGAAAAACTAATCATCCAATAATATAATGACCTCTTTTTGGGGCTAAAAAATTTCACTGATTTGTGACAAAATTTCAATGCCGGCAGTTTTATAGAGGCTGTAAAAACTGCCGGAAATTTCGGTTTCCGGTCATAACACCGGAAGCCTTCGGGCAGATTTCGAGGCTACATTTTCGGTTAAAATATTTTGTAATTATAATTTGATGACATTACTTTTGCGTGGGCTGGAAAATTATTTTCCGTGAAAGAATTTTTTCTTTTCATTATAAAACTTTTTGTACAATGAGATATTTACCGGGAGTTGTCTTTGGTGTTTTGTGGATTTTTGTTTTTGCCGGCACTAATCCAAACCCTGTTGTTGAAGTTGATAATAAGGCTGATTTGAACAAAACCTCAGAAGTCATCAGTTTTATTTCAAATGACGTTACAACGCCGGAGGTCCTGATCGATTATAAGATATCAGGAATAGTAAAGCATTCGGTTGCTGGCAGCCTTGTTCCGCTGGTTGGCGTTACTGTAACATTTTCAGGTCTGGGCTCGGTTGTTACCAACGAATTGGGTTATTACGAAAAATTTGTAGTATCACAATGGACAGGTACGGTTACACCCTATTATTGCGGATTTTACGTTTTTTCGCCTTCATCCAGAACTTACACCAAAGTAAAAGCAAATACACCAAATCAGGATTTTGTGGGAACACCCAACCCTGCTGGTTTTTCGATCAACGGCGCCATCACCAGTACAACCAACAATCAGCCCATAACTGATCTTATCATTGATTTTGGCAACGGCTACAAGGATACCACAAACGCGCTGGGTCAGTATTCGGTTATGGTTGTACCTTGCGGAAGTTACACGTTAACACCAACCACAGCCGATTATAATTTTAACCCATTAAGCCGTACCCACACCAATGTTACCAACAACATTTACAACCAGGATTATGCAGCTATGCCTCGCTCCTTTCCCCGACCGCCCAATTGGGTTTATGTAAATACAGGTAATTTTCACATTATCGCAGTAATGCCTCAGGCAAATCCGAATATTTGTGGAATACCCTTAAATGAGGGCGACTGGATAGGCGTTTTTTATGTTGGCGACGATGGCCAGTTGCATTGTGGAGGTGCCGGAAAATACTCAGGTGGTGCCACAAGTTCTGCTGTTTTAGCTCATGGCGATGATGCATTTACTACAGCTAAAGATGGCTTTGCCGATTCGGAAGTACTGAACTGGAAGGTGTTTTCTTCTTCGACCACCCAACAGGAATTTACTGCCTTTCCAACGATGTTTTCAGGAGATCTTTACAAATACGGAAATTACGGAACTTCCAGAATAATTTCGCTTCCCGCCTATAAAACACATAATCTGGAAATTACTGCAGGCTGGAGCGGCATTTCGAGTTACCTGAAACCAAGTACTGATTTGCCCCTGAACAATATCCCGAGTGCTTCCCCGAGAACAGGTGCCGATTCGATCCGCAGGATAATGGCGCCCATTACAAATTCGCTGGTGATCGTTCAAAATCTCACCAAAACCTATTGGCCGGCTCAGAACATTAATACCATCGGAAAATGGAGTACAGGTTCGGGTTACAAAATTAAAGTTACCCAGCCAGTCATTTTGCCGGTTATCGGCACCGACTTATCCTCCAAAATCCTCACCCTGGTTACAGGATGGAATTTAATCCCGGTACTCAGCGACTGCAACATGCAGGTTGAATCGCTTTTTGCTGCCAATCTGAATAAAATTACTGTCATTAAAGAAATCGCCGGGACAAACATTTACTGGCCTTCGGTGAACATCAAAACACTGGTAACCCTGCAGCCTGGCAAAGCTTACCTGATGGCGGTTTCGTCGGGGTTTACGGCTACTTTTCCGGCTTGTACTTCTTTTAAAGATGAAGATATTCCTGATGTTGTTTTTAAAAATAATTCACCCTGGAATGATCCGGTATTGTCGCCATCGAGCCACTCTATCGCATTACCTTCGGCGGTTCTCAGTAAATTGATGGCTGGCGATATTATCGGCGCTTTTACCGCAGAAGGCATTTGTGCCGGCATGGTTCAGATTACTGATGTTTCGCAAAGCTATTTGTTGCAGGTTTTTGGTGACGACCAAACCACCTTCGAAAAAGATGGTTTTGAGGATTACGAAGCTTTAAACTTTAAACTATTCCGACCAATAATAAACCAGGAATTTGAAATCAGATTTGATTTTGATGCAACCATGCCTTCGTCGGTTGGCGGTTTTATCACAGACGGTTTATCGGCTGTTGCGAAAATTGTGTTCAATCCAACCTACATCGGCGAAAATTCCAATACGAGCATTTCATTTTTCCCAAACCCCGGAAGCGGGCTGGTTGAATTTGTTGCAGGTGACGGCAACCGGAAATTTAATGTTTGCATTTTTGATTTAACAGGTCGGAAGGTTTATGAAACGGCCTTTTCGCTAAAAACACAGATCGACCTTTCCAATTCGCCAAAAGGCATTTACCTCGTTAAAATCGAAAGCGATGATTTTGTTAAAGTCGAAAAGCTCGTGATTGAATAATTGTCGGGTTGAATATTCACAACCAAAACCTGACGAGGTAGTGAAAAGCGTCAGATTTACTAATGCCTTCAAAATAAAACAAGCAGTCCAATAATTATTACCGATATTCTTGTGAAAAACACCGGTATTCCTGTGAAGAATATCGATATTCTTGTGAAGAATACCGGTATTCCTGTGAAGAATATCGATATTCTTGTGAAGAATACCGGTATTCCTGTGAATAATATCGATATTCCTATGAAAAATACCGGTATTCCTGTGAAAAATACCGGTATTCTTAAAAGAAATATCTGGAAAATCTGAGGATTTCTTAAGAAAAATGGATGTTTTACCCTGAATTTATTTCAGATAATCGTTAAAATATCCCGAAATCTTATCAAATAGATGAACCCTTGCTTTGCCACGCATGTTGTGATCGGCGCCGGGATACACAAAATAATCGACCTGTTTGCCCTGATTGATGCACTCATCCAGAAAAGTGAGGCTGTTTTGCCAGACCACGGTGTTATCGTTGGTTCCATGAATGATGAGTAATTTTCCATCAAGATCACCCACATAATTTATCAGCGAAGATTTTTCGTAACCATCAGGATTTTGCATGGGCGTGTCCATGTATCTTTCGCCGTACATCACTTCGTACCATTTCCAGTCGATTACCGGACCGCCGGCACATCCGGCCTTAAAAACCCCGGGATTGCGCAGCATCATCGAAATCGTCAGAAAACCACCATAACTCCAGCCATCAATACCAATCCGCGTAGAATCGACATAACCGAGCGATTTGAGATATTTCACACCGGTCATCTGATCCGCCATTTCTTTTTCGCCACACTGCCGGTGGATGATGCTCTCGAACTCAAATCCACGGTTTGCCGAGCCACGGTTGTCGAGGGTAAAAACCACATAACCCTGCTGCGCCAGGTAATTCAGCCAGAATCCCGCGCCACCTGTCCACGATTTGGTGATCATCTGGGCATGAGGGCCGCCATAAACATAAATCATAACAGGATATTTTTTTGATGGATCAAAATCTGCCGGTTTTATCAAACGGCAATAAAGATCGGTGAGGCTATCGTCGGCTTTGATGCTGAAAATATTCATCTCGCCGAGTTTGTAGTCTTTGTAAGGATTTATGTCTTCTTTCAAAACTGCAAGTCGTTCGCCGTTTTTATCCAAAAGATAATAAGCACGGGCCATTTCCAGGCTGCTGAACGCATCAATAAAAAAGTTTCCGCTTTTAGCTGGATTGGCGTTATGAACTCCTGCACCAACGGTGATTTTTTCGGTCTTTCCTGATTTGAGTTCAGCTTTATAAAGATGCCTTTCGAGTGGACTGTCTTTGGTGGCGTGAAAATAAACTGATTTTTCGTCAGGATCAAAGCCTGAAAAGTCGGTGACATCCCAAGCTCCGCTGGTAATCTGTTTCAGCAGTTTGCCGTCATTTTCATAAAGATAAAGATGGTTCCAGCCATCGCGGCGGCTTTGCCAGATAAATTTTGTTGCATCATTTTCAAGAAAAATCAAACCACTCATCGGTTCGACGTATCGCTCGTTTTTTTCTTCAAATAAAGTGCTGACAAATTTCCCGGTTTTAGCGTCATATTTGTTCATCTCCAGATGATTCTGGTCGCGGTTTAAAATGCCGGCATACATAAACTCCCCCGAAGGATCCCAGCTTACCGAGGTGATGTATTGGTTTTCGGGTCCCTCGGTTTGCAGGTAAATAACCTCGTTGAGGTCAGGATTGAAAATCCCGAGTTTAACTTTCTGGCTTTTCGTGCCTGCCATGGGATATTTCATCGGTGCAGCCTGTGCAATACGGTCGTCAATATCAACCAAAGGATAATCGGCAACTTCGGTTTGATCGGTTTTGTAGAAGGCCAGAAACTTTCCGCCGGGCGACCAATAAGCGCCCGCATTAATTCCAAACTCATTTCGCGATGGAACCTGACCATAAACTACGCCACTATTCTTTTCATCCGAAACCTGGATGGTCTGCCCGCCGATAGCCACAAACAAATTATTTTCGATCGTGTAGGCGACACGAAGATTCGTTTCATCCAGGGTCACATTTTCTCCGTTTTCGTCGTATTCGTTAGCTTTTGTTAAGGTGGAATCCCTGAAATCGTATCTGAAAATCTTAGCCTGATCGGTAAAATAAAACCGGTTGAAGTCGATCCAGTTTATTGCCGGAAAACGCCCGATTTCCTCCTGTTTAGCGCCAGTCAGCAAAGCATTCAGCGTTTCCAGGGTCATGATGGTATCCATCGTTTCAGGTTTTGCAGCCGATTTTTGGAAAAGAACATTTTTCTCAACATAAGTAAAAACGTCCAGATCACCACGCCAGGCAAGGTTGGTGATGGATTTGGGATACAATTCGCGGTTGAGATAATCGCTGGTGGTAAAAAGCTTGTCCTGGGCCGGCAGGTAAAAAGTACCGGCCATGATTAAGAAAGCGGTAAGAAGTAAAGATGCGTTTTTCATTTTATCTGATGTTAAAAATATTTTCGGTTTAAGAATCAGGCTTTATTTGAAGTTGTCTGCCGAAATTCCATATTTTTCGTCATGCTCAAAATTGCCGAAAGGCTCGATATGCACCATGACATCATAAACATTGCCAAGTTGTTTTTTTAGTCTTCTCTCGACAGTTTGGGCAATATGATGGGCCTCGGCCACCTTCAGTTCCGGGTCAACTTCGATATCTACGCCAATAACAAATAAGTTAGCCAGTTTCCTTACGCGGAGCCTGTGCGGGTTTCTGGCACCTTTAACCTGGCTTACAATATCAAAAATTTTATTGTAGATGGTCTGATCGGAGATTCCATCCATCAGTTCCACGTTGGTTTCCATGAAAATATCGAAGCCGCTTTTCATAATCCAGATGCTGATGAGCAGCGCAAAAATGGAATCGATCACGGGCATTTTGAAGTAAATCGTAAAAAACAACCCTAAAAGCACCGAAGCAGAGATCACCACGTCGTTTCGCATGTTTCGACCATTGGCAATGAGCATGGGGCTTGCAACTTTCCGGCCGGTTTTGAGCAAATAAACCGACAACAGCAATTTTACGACTATCGAAATCAGGATGGTGTAAACGGCAAAAGTTTCAGGAATTTTTTCACCACCGCCCTCCATTAGCCGCTGGATAGTCGAAATTCCCAACTGTGCACCGGCAAAGAAAATGATAAACGACAGGGCTTTGGCAGCCACAGTATCTGCTTTGCTGTACCCGTAAGGAAATTTTGCGTTGGGTGGTTTCGAAATAATACCAGCCGTAACCAACGTGATAATGGAAGTTACGATGTCGCCCGATGAATCAATGCCATCACCGACAACGGCAAGGCTGCCGGCAATCAGGCCAACCGATATTTTGAGAATTGCCAGTGCAGCATTGCTGAAAATAGCAACCCATGAGGCCCTTATAATTTTTCCAGCTCTGATTTTTTCCGGCATAAGTTAGCGTTAAGTTTATGGAGCGGTAAAAATAATAAAAAGCCCGTGGCAGATGATAATTGTTAATGCATTGACCTGGGTCAGACAGGGATTGTAAAGTTGTCGTTTCAGAAAATGGAATGCCCTTATCTGACCCCGGATATTGTTTTGGAAAATATGATGCTGTCTTAAAAAAGCACCTGACTGCTGGTTATTTTACCTCGATTGCTCCGGTTGAATTTCCGTGGCAACTGTTACAACTTCCATTGGTAATGGTAAATCCTTTATTCATTACTTCACCGTTCGTACCGTTAATGGTCACGTAGAGGCCCGACACGAAACTGACAGATTCGGTGGTATAAAAATTTCCACTGGCATCCGACTTGATCGATTTAACAAGGGTTCCTGTAGCTTCATCACCGGTATATAACTTAACTGTCGCATTCGGATAGACGCTTCCGGCTGCGTTGTACAGGGTTCCGGCTACGGTGAACCTTCCTTCTCCGCTGCCTCCCGATTTGTGACAATTCATACAGTTTTCGCCTGCATTATGGCTTTTGTCGCCATCACCACTGTTTTCGTTTTCATCTGACTTTTCACATGAAATAAAAAACGCGATCAATACCAGTAACATGGCTCCTTTCAACAAGTTCTTTGTCATCTTTTTTAGTTTTAGTTTATAAATGGTGATTGGATTATTCCAGATTTTGGCTGGTAAAACGATGCTGAATCATAGATATTGCCGGTTTCCGGTTTTGATCGTTGGTGCCTGCCTTCAAATTACCCCCGGCTAAGCGGTCCGCCAACTGGCGGACCGCTTAGCCGGGGGAAATTTGAAGGCAGGCACCAACGATCAAAACCGAAAAGCGGCAATATCCATGATTCAGCATCGTTTTACAGGCCAAAATCTGGAATAATCCAATCACCATTTATAAACTAAAACTAAAAAAGATGACAAAGAACTTGTTGAAAGGAG
>CAJATL010000205.1 GCA_903944895.1 uncultured Bacteroidota bacterium | reverse complement strand
TTTTTCGTTAAAAAAATGACTCTCCGGTTATGCTGTTTGTTGCCAGAATTTCTGATCAGGATTTCCAAAATTTGTTAAAATTCCTTCTAATTTAAAAATTACTGCAAAGAAAATCAATTTGCAGATGTGTTTTATGATGCGAGTTCATCATTTTCGCCTAATTTTGTGACACTTCAAAAAGAAGCAATCACTAAAAAGGTAATTTCAGGTGTTTTTAATAGTATCACAAACCATTTTCAGAATGATGAAACGCTGCATTTTGCAATTTCTTACTTTTTTATTCATCCTGATATTTAGTCTGAACCTTTCGGCACAAAACGGGAATGGGTTTGATAAAATCGTGCTTGATGCCGGACATGGTGGCTACGACAAAGGTGCGATCGGAAAAATCGCTTTTGAGAAAAATCTCACACTCGCCATTACTTTAAAGGCCGGAAAATTAATCCAGGACAGCTTGCCGGGAATCCGGGTAATTTATACACGCAAAAAAGATGTTTTTGTTGAACTTCATAAGCGTGCCGCGATTGCCAACGATAGCATGGCCGATCTGTTTATCTCGGTTCACTGTAACTCCAACCTCTCACCAAAGCCTTTCGGGGCCGAAACTTACGTGATGGGCCTTCACAAAACCTCCGAAAACCTCGAAGTTGCCAAAACCGAGAATGCGGCCATTCTTATGGAAGAAAATTATCTGAACCAGTATGATGGCTTCGATCCGAATCTTGACGAGGATTACATCACCCTAAATATGTTTCAGAGCGCTCATATCGAGCAAAGCCTGGATTTTTCGCAAATTGCACAAAACAAAATGATGACGATTGCCGGAATGCACGACCGTGGAGTGAAGCAGGCCGGATTCGTGGTTTTGTACCTCACCACCATGCCAGGAATTTTAATCGAAGCCGGATTTATGAGTAATCCTGTGGAAGAAAAATTCCTGATCGATCCGGTGAATCAGGATAAAATTGCTTTGGCAATCCTTGAGGCTGTGAAAGATTATAAATTTACTTTCGAAAAACCGCTGCCAACCATTATTGAGCCGGTATTTACTGAAACTAAAATCGTTGAAAATATCCCCGAAAAAGTGTTCAGAATTGGATTTGCCACCTTTAAAAGACTCAGACCGTCAAACGATTCCGAATTTGAACATTTGCCCGATGTAAAATATTTCTATGAAAATGGTTCTTATTTGTACACTTTTGGGACCGGACTTTCCAAAGATGACGCTTTGTCGATTTACACTCTCGTGTCGGAGAACAAATGGATTAGCAAAAAATACCTGAAAAGCGCCGAAATAATTACTTTCGAGAATAGCCAGATCAAATCACGGGAAAGCGTAAAACTTTATTTGAAAAAAAAGGAATAGATTTGTAAAAAAATAAATATTGTGAAATTTACACGCGAATTTAAAGTCGGATTAATTTTTTTAGCTGCAATTGCACTGTTTATTTGGGGTTTCAATTTTTTAAAGGGGACAAATCTCTTTTCGAAGACCCGGTATTTTTATGCAGTTTACGACAAAGTTGACGGACTCGAAAAATCTAATAAAGTTCTTGTAAATGGTTTACGCATTGGTCAGGTGCAGGATATGGATTTTATCGTAGGCTCGCCAAAGATTATCGTCGAAATGTACATCAAAAGCGACATTGAAATTCCTGATAATTCGGTAGCCAAAATTTTTGCCACCGACCTTTTGGGCAGCAAGGCCGTTGAGATTGTGATGGGTGATTCACCCGTTTACCTCGTGGATGGCGATACCCTCATTTCAAGCCTCGAAAGCAGCCTCAAAGACCAGTTGACCGAAGAGGTGGAGCCACTCAAACGCAAAGCCATTGTTTTAATTAATTCGATCGACTCGGTAATGGCCGTAATCCAGTCGATTTTCAATGAAAACACCCGTCAGAACTTAGCCAGTACCATCGAAAACATTCGAAATACGCTACGAAATGCTGAAAGTGTTTCAGCAAATATCGACACGATTCTTAATAATGAGAAAAGCAGGGTAGGGGCGATCTTGGCCAATCTCGAATCGATTTCACACAATCTGGACGGTAATAATGAAAAAATCAATAACATCTTAACCAATTTCGAAACGCTGAGCGATTCGCTTGCCAGCTCTGATTTGTCGAAAACGGTTCGTGAAGCCGGAGTTGCCATCAATAACCTGAAGGAAATTTCGGATAAAATTAACCGGGGTGAAGGCACCATCGGCCAGTTGTTTACAAACGATACCTTGTATTACAACCTCGAAAAATCAACTTCAAGCCTCGATAAACTTCTCGAGGACATTCGGTTAAACCCCAAGCGTTATGTTAAACTTTCGCTTTTCTAGGGAAAGCCGGAATTGAAATAATTTCTGCATGGACTTGATGGTGAAAAAGTTCTCTTGAAGATTAGTAAAAATGATGATGTTTGTTAATGAACAATCGGTTTAGAAATTGGGTTTAAAAGATGATAGGTGAATGCGGCGAAAATGGAGGTAACAAATTTTTTAAAATCGTAAATCAAGTTTAGGATATTTATTTTAAAATAATGATAACCAGGGCAAAATCACATATCAGGTTTGATTGGGCTGTAAAAAAAATCCTTCGCAGCAAAGCTAACTTTGGCATTCTGGAAGGCTTTTTATCTGAATTATTTTTGGAAGATGTAAAAATAAAATCGCTGCTTTCGGAAGAGGGAAACAAAGAAACCGAAGACGATAAAAGTAACAGGGTTGACATTTTAATCGAAAATTCAAAAGGCGAGATTATTATTGTTGAGATACAGAATACCAGAGAGATAGATTATTTATTCAGGGTTTTGTATGGCACCTCAAAAGCGATAACCGAGTACATGAAAGAAGGTTCACCTTACGCGATGGTGAAAAAAATTATTACAATAAGTGTTGTGTATTTCAATTTTGGACAAGGCAAGGATTATCTTTACAAAGGCGAAACCAAATTTGAAGGCATTAACCAGCATGATATTTTTGAATTGTCCGACGAACAAAGAGCTTTATTTAGTAAAGAAACTGTTTCCGATATTTTCCCTTTTCATTATTTGATACGGGTAAACCAGTTTGATGATGTTGCAAAAAACACCATTGATGAATGGATTTATTTCTTCAAAAACAGTGAGATACCCGATAATTTCAGTGCCAAAGGATTGGCCGAAGCACGGGAAAAGCTCAAAACAATTAAAATGTCGGCAAAGCAAATGGCCGATTATTCCAGGTATTTGGAGCGGTTGAGTTCGGATGCAAGCATTGCTCAGACAATGATTTTTGATGCAGTTTATAAAGAAAAATACGAACTTGCGATTCAAATGATCATCGAAAATGAGCCTGATGAAAAAATTTTCAGATATTCAAAATTACCCGTTTCACTAATAGAAAAACTTCGTAAAGAATTGAATGAACAATAATTAACGCATCCGATAACAATAATTTTTAACTTTTTAGATTTTTAGACAACGGAATAATTTAAAGCTTTCGAAAAAAGACAATGATTTAAATAAATGGATAAAATCAAACTTGAAATTCTGGGAATGTCCTACAGCCAATCGCAAAGCGGGGCTTACGCACTCATTTTGGGAGAAGCCGGTGGAAAACGAAGATTGCCGATAATCATCGGAGGCTTTGAAGCGCAGGCCATTGCAATCGAGCTGGAAAAAATGAAACCTGCCCGTCCGCTAACGCACGATTTGCTCAAAAGTCTGGCAGTGGCCTTTCACATCAAGGTTACCGAGGTAATCATCAATAAGTTTTTTGAAGGCGTTTTTTATGCGCAATTGGTGTGCAACGACGGAAAACAGGTTATCGAAATCGATTCGCGCACCTCAGATGCAGTTGCCATCGCCATCAGGTTTAATTGTCCTATTTTTACTTACGAAAATATTATGTCGGCAGCCGGTGTTGTAGTTGACGACGACAAAAAGGAAGAGGACGACAACGAATGGCAGGATAGCGAAAAAAAGGAGCAAAATCCATGGGAATTGCTTTCGGTCGATGAACTTGAAAAGCAAATTCAGATGGCCATCGAGAATGAAGAATACGAAAAAGCCTCTAAAATCCGGGATGAGATAAAAAGGAGAGGTAAATCCCGATAGCATCCCGACAGTTACAAATCCCAAAATTGAGTAGTCTTAAATGTTTCATTTGTGATTTATGATTTCAGATTTCAGACTTGAGATTTGAGATTTCGGATTTATGATTTATGCTTTCAGATTTATGATTTGATTTTTGTCCCGATAGCTATCGGGATGATTTGAGATTTTTCAAAATATAGTGTTAACAACAACAAAAAGGTAAACAAAGATGGGTATCAGGAATCGTCTAATTTTGATGAACTTTTTTCAGTTTTTTGTCTGGGGTTCATGGCTTTTAACAATCGGGGCTTACTGGTTTCAAACAAAACACTGGTCGGGAACTGAATTTGGCGCAATCTTCTCAACCATGGGAATTGCATCCTTATTTATGCCTGCAATTGCTGGAATCATCGCCGACCGTTGGATCAACGCCGAACGGCTTTATGGCTTCTTTCATATTATGGGAGCAATAATCCTTTTTATGGTGCCCACCGTAAACGATCCATCTACCATGTTTTGGATAATGCTGGTGAATATGTGTTTTTACATGCCAACCATTTCACTTTCGATTACCATTTCGTATTCAGCTTTGAAAAACAAAAATCTGGATATCATCAAAGCCTTCCCGCCAATCAGGGTTTGGGGAACAATAGGTTTTATTGTTGCCCTCTGGATTATCAGCCTCACCGGTTTTGAAAAATCAGCTATGCAGTTTTATGTAGCTTCGGCGGCTTCATTATTCCTGGGGATTTATGCCTTTACGCTGCCAAAATGCCCTCCACCTGCACAGGGACATAAACGAACTTTTGTCGAAGCTTTTGGGTTGAATGCTTTTGCCCTGTTTAAAAATACCAAAATGGCGCTTTTCTTCATTTTCGCCATGTTGCTTGGCGCCTCCCTCCAATTGACCAACGCATACGGCGATACTTTTTTACATGATTTCGCAAAAATTCCCGAATTTAAAGATCTGATCGCTGTAAAGTTTCCGGCAATTATCATGTCGATTTCTCAGATTTCGGAAACACTCTTTATTCTCACGATTCCATTTTTTCTGAGGAAATTTGGAATAAAAAAGGTGATGATTTTTAGCATGATAGCCTGGGTTTTGAGGTTTGGCCTGTTTGCTTATGGCGATCCTGCTGCGGGTTTATGGATGATCATTCTTTCGTGCATTATTTACGGGATGGCTTTTGATTTCTTTAATATTTCGGGTTCTCTTTTTGTCGAAACCCAGACCGACCCAAGAGTTAGAGCCAGCTCACAGGGTTTATTCATGATGATGGTAAATGGTGTTGGAGCTTTTCTTGGGAGCAGAATCAGCGGTATTGTAATCGATACTTATTTCAAAACAGGCGAACAGTTCGACTGGCAAGGAATCTGGCTGACTTTTGCAGCTTATTCAATGGTTGTAGCCATCTTGTTTGCAGTATTTTTCAAGCATAAACACGATCCTAAGGCAGTTTCAGGTTTCCAACATTAGAAATTAATTTTGGTTTTGAAATATTTTGGCTTGGTGTTTTAATGAGTTTACTCCAATAAAAAATCCGCAACCCCTTTTTTGGGATTGCGGATTTCAGTTTTTTACACTTCCGGCTGCTTTTATCAGGCCGGTAAATGGTTACTCATTTTTTTTTGGCACAGGTGGTTTTCAGGCCAAAAGGTATGTAAAGCGGGCAGGAGCTTATCAGGCTTGTAAGTACAAACACAGCAGCAAGTACCAAAAGGATAATTCCGACAGTGCCGGTAACTGTATTCGTGAAAAACAGTATTACAAATAAGGCTGCAAGTAAAAATCTGATTACTTTGTCAGCAGAACCCATGTTTTTTGTCATTGTTGTAAATATTAAGATGTTGAATGATTAAATTTATTCATTAAACGTGTCCTGCGCTATTTTGTTCACTACTGTTTGATGATTCGCCTGATAAGGATTTCATTATCATAAGAAAGTCTGAGGATGTAAACTCCCGGTTGGAGATGGTGCAAATCAATCAGTTTTCCTGCGTCAGGATTTTTGTAAATCAAATTACCCCGAATATCCGTGATCTCAATCATTAGTTTTCCTTCAAACGACATTCCGATTTCCATGTTATTGAGAAATGGGTTGGGAAATATCCTTACTTTATCAGGATTGGACTCATTTACAGCACTGGAATTTTCCCACAAAACCTCGTAAAGATAACCGCCTGAATTATTGTTCCCTTCTGCAGTCAGAAATAGCCTGTTGTTATCAACAAACGCAACGCCTTCAACCTGTCCGGTTTCTTCGGCGAAATAATTCATCGTAATATCACCATCAAAAAAACGGTTGCCCGGATAATTGGTGAACGAAACGATTTTTTTTTCGGTAAGGAGCAGCACTTCGCCGGTAGATAAATTAACATCTGCCGAGGTTACCTGCGCATCTTTAAAGCTATTTCCAAGTTGAATCGCACCAATCAGTTTTGCGGTGTAGGTTCCGGGCAGGGCAGGGAGGCGGTATAATTTGCAAATCCCGCTCTGTGGTTCACTTCTGTTTTTGGTGAAGAGGTTCAGCGAGTCGTCTTTCCAAAACATAGCTTCGATATCGAAATTCATATTATTTGCAGGTGGAGGAAACTGAAACTGATCTTCCAGAACAAATTTGATTGCCTCGGCTTCAACTACATTTCCTGTAACGGTTTGTGGGTCGGGAATCCGGTATATCCTGAGGTTCTGGCGGTCGTTGTTGTTGTTTCCGGCATCGTTGATGTAAACCCTTTTTTGGTTATCCTCGGTCAGGTCTTCCCAATCAACATTTGTTGCATCCAGAATTTCGAGTACGCGTAAAAGATTTCCAATGGTGTCGAAACAATAGAGTTCGTTTGGGTTTCCGGCGTCGTTGTGCGACCAGATGCGGTTGGGACCGGAGACGGAAATGCCGGAGCTTTCTTTGATTAAACGAGGAATTTGGGTAATGGGACGTGCTACAATGGTGCCATCAAAAATGGTGTTTATGGAGGGGATTACAAAATCCTGGGAAAATCCGTTAATTCCAAAAAAAAGAATCATGCCTCCCAAAAATGATGCGATCATGGTGCTGTATTTTTTCATTCAAACGACACTTTGAAAATTAAAAGTTAAAACAATCCGAAAACACCATTCGGGGTAATCCCCAGTATTCTGAACCATGTTTCGCCTGCAAGGATAATCAAAAGCCACGAAATAACCATCATGGTAAACCCGAATTTGAACGAATCGGGGTAGGTGTACATATCGGTTTCGTAAAGTAGTGCAGCAGGTTTGCTGTTGAAAGGCAGCACATAAACATGTTCGATCATGAAAGCCACAGGCAGTGCCAGGCTGATGATTTCATATCCAAATCTGCCGGCAACGCCAATGGCGATGGGTACAAATATCATGGTGCGCATGGTTTTGGACTGGAAAATCAGTGCACTGAAAATCATCACACCTGTGAGTAAGAGATAAAGCACCCAAAACGGTGTCTGATTGGCAATCCCCAGCCCATCGAAAAAGGCATTAACACTTATCGAGGCAAGGTCGGTGGCATCCAGACCAGAGCCGAGGGTATAAGCACCCGCCGAAAAAAGCATCAGGTGCCAGGGGATATCCACGTCATTCCATTGCACGATGCCGATACGCGGCAGCAACGCAACAATTGCACCTACAAAAGCCACCGCGGTAGCGCTGATTCCATGAACCCGGTCGGTAGCCCAAAAGCCGAGAATCAGCAGAAAGATAATCACCGACTTTATTTCCTGAGCTGATGGTTTTCCCATCTTATGAAGCTCCTGTTTGAGGCGTTCCATCCCACCTTCGATTAGCGGCAGGCGTTCCTCTTTTTTGAGTGGAAAATAAACTTTCATGGCTAATACATAGCCAATAAGCATCAGGCCAACCACGATTGGAAACATCGCCATCATCCAGTCGGTAAAAAATACGGAGCCTCCGATAGCTCCGCCGATGAGCGCTGCTGCCAGTAAATTTGCTCCCGATCCCGTTACAAAAGCACCCGCTCCCAGGTTAATGTTGAGCAGGTTTTGCAGCACGATGCTCCGCCCGAAATTGTTTTTCCCGTCACCGCTGCGTGCCCCATAGATCGATGAGATCACCATAAAAATGGGCAGCAGTATGGCTGCTTTGGCTGTGGTTGCTGAGATAAATGCCGAAAGAACAATATTTATCAGAATAAAACTGAAAAAAATGGAGCTGGCACTTTTGCCAAAACGAAGGATAAACCAGAGCGCAAAACGTTTGGCAACTCCGGTTTTTACCAACATGCTGGCCAGAACAAACGACATGATGTTAAGCCACATAACCGGGTGACCGAGTTGGGCATAAGCTACTTTTTCGGTTAAAACGCCGGTAAGCACCAGGCTGATAATGACAATGAGGGAGGTGAGATAATTGGGAATTGCCTCTGTGATCCACAGGATAATAGCGGCAATAAAGATAGCCAGCATCAGGTGATTGCTGTGGACAAAAGCCTCCATACCGTTTTTGTCGAGCGCTTTTTTTGCAGATTCAGAAACAATTTCTAAAGGATCGAAGCTGCTGAGAAATGGCAGATCAGCAAAAAAACCAAAGTAAACAAAGGCAATGAGGGCAAGTGGTGGCCCAAGCAATGCAAGCATTCTTTCGATGGAAGATTTCCTGCGCTTTGGAAGTTTCTCGATCCGGTAATTGTTCATGTCGAGCGGATCGAAAGCCTGCGTTGACCTGGAAGTTGTTTCCTGCATCACTTATGTTTTTTGGTTAGTTCTACTTTACGATAATAAAATTGGAACCACAATAGGCACATAGTTCACAATAGAAATTATGTTTTCAACATAATTGTCGCGTTTCAATTCATGAAAATACTTTTAATATTCATCTATTGTGCTGTAAAAATACTCCTAGTGTTTTTTCTTCTTTTTCTATGTGCCCTATTGTGCCTATTGTGGTTCAAAATATTCGCCTGGTTGATTTTAGAAAAGCAGAATTAGAAGCCGCAAAAATAGGACATTATAACTTTATGATAATTTACCAGGTTGTAAACGGATTTTTCATCAACATTACATTGTAATAACGAACATCTCCGGTTACTTCTTTGCCAAGCCAATCCGGCATTTCAAATACGTCGGTTTCGGATTTTAGTTCGATTTCCGCAACTACCAAACCTTCGTTTTCGCCATAAAACTCATCCACTTCAAAGGTGTGATCATCCTGTTTTACCAGATACCGGGTTTTGTCGATTACGCCGGGTTCGCAGATTTTCAGGAGTTCTTCAGCTTCTGAAACCGGAATTTCTCTTTCCCATTCATAACGACTTGTGCCTTCTTTATTTCCGATACCTTTAATGGTTAAAAAGCCTTTTTCTCCTTTTACACGAACCCTGACAGCCCGCTCAGGAACTGAGCAGAGGTAGCCTTGGATTACACGTGAACTTTTATAGGCAAAAGGTTTGAAGTCGCCTTTTACCAAGAATTTTCTCTCGATTTCCTGTGCCATGATTTTTAAGTTTATTCGTTTGCCAATGGTTTATTAATCATTCCTGTAACACGCTTAATTGCCTGAAGATAATTGATATTTTCGACGCCTTCAAGCCCGATTTCTCTGATGGTTTTTTTGATGTCGTCGATTTCGGTGGATTCGGAGTTTATGGTAACAACCCGTGCACCATTAATCAAAACCACACCATATTCACAAATCGTATTGTTGACCATATAGCCAAACCTTTGTTTACGAACCCTGACGGCCTGCAGGTCGGGATGAATCTGAATCATGTGGATGAACTCTTCAAAGGTGTAGATTTCTTTGTTAAAGTCGGGTATTTCGACCTGAAATGCAGGAAAAACCTCCTGTGCAATCATCTCCACCTTCATCGGAAAACCGCCTTTCATCAAAGGATTCCATAACTCCAGTTCGTCCAGCGTGTGAACATAAGTCTTGATATCCATTTTTCCATCACGGATTTTTGTATTGTTGATGTCGTTGGTTCGCGACATGATGTAAATTTCGTCGGAGTGGCGTTCCCAGACTTTTTCGGGAACCGGCACCGAAAAACGGGCCATGCGATGATGTGCATTGTCAAAATTTTGCCCAAAGGTTCTGAATTCATAACGCGGTTTCGACACACCGCCAATCTCCATTTTTTCTTTTTCCATTGTTGGTTTTCTTATTAAAAAAGTAAGCTTACTTTTTGATTGATAAATACCTGTTTTGTTTGGCTGTGAGCAAGTAAAACAGGGGCAGCAGGATTTGTTGCCACCCCCGTTTTTGCTGTTTTATTCTATCGAAATATTATGGAAGAATGGTTGCATTATTATTTGATGAACCTTTTGTTACCTCGGTGAAGGTAAAAAAGTTGTCGGTTCCATCTGGCTGACGGCCGTATGAATAGGTTACCTCGACCATTTCGGGGAAAGTGAAATTATTGATTATCGTACCATCCGGACCTTCGAACCAGATTTCTTCGCCACCACTCGACAATCCAAACCCGCTTCCGTCGGGGTTATCGTCGTCAACAACGATTACAAAAAATCCATTGGCCGGGATGACTGTTCCGGCAGGAAATTCCTTTTTAGGCTTTGTTCCGGCGAAACCGCCGTTATCATAAATTTTATAACCGCTAAGGTCGATTTCGCTGGCTGAACCATTGTAAATCTCGACCCAGTCGGGATCTTCGGTAGTTCCCCTCGAAAATAGTTCATTCACTACCACGGTTATCGTTGGAGGAGGAGTCGAATTATTGTTGGCTGCGCCTGGTGTCGGGATTAAAAGTGTCTGCCATAAAGTGGCTCCATCCGGGTATCTGCCGTATGACTGGCCTTCTTCCAATGCAGGGAATTCGATGCTGTCAACAACAGTTCCTTCAACATTTTCGAACCAGATTTTTTCGCCACCGCTTGATAAACCAAATCCGCTTCCATTGGGATCGTCGTCATCAACAACAATAACATACCAGGCTCCGGGAGCCAAGATAGTACCGGCAGGAACTTCTTTCTTTGGTTTAGTGCCTTCAAAGCCTCCGAGGTCATAAATTTTGTAACCGCCGATATCCAGATCATTTGCGGATGGGTTAAAGAATTCGACCCAATCAGGACTTTCGGTAGTTCCGCGGGAGTTGAGTTCGTTTATTACTGCAATTCCGGATGGGGGAGGTGTTGAGTTATCATTGGCTGCTCCTCCTGTAATCACAAACAAAACCTGCATATTGGCGTCTCCGTCAGGATATCTGCCATACGACTGGCCATCTTCGAGTACAGGGAAGGTAACATTGTCGATGATCATACCTGTGGTATTTTCAAACCATACTTCTTCTCCTGTGCCCGACAGTCCGAAACCACTTGCTTCGGCATCGTCAACAACAATAACTAACCATGATTTGGCTGGAATAACAGTTCCGGCAGGGATTTCTTTTTTCGGTTTCGCGCCAAGCTGGCCATCGATATCGTACAGTTTATATCCGCCAATATTGGCTTCAAAGTCGGAGGTATTGTAAATTTCGATCCAGTCGGGATTTTCGGTTGTTCCCTTGCTGAATATTTCGTTGATTTTAACAATGGCCTGTGGTGCGGCTGTTGAATTGGGTAAACCACGGGTTATCACATTGAGCAATTCCCAGGTTGCACTGCCGTCAGGATTACGGCCAAATGACTGGGTAATTTCCATTGCGGGAAAAATAATGTTATCAACGAGGTTTCCGCCGGTATTTTCGAGCCAGATTTCTTCGCCGCCACTGGAAAGGCCAAATCCATTTTCGCCACCGATGTCAGTTGCTACTACAAAAAATCCTTTCGCAGGAATGATGGTTCCTTCGGGTATTGCCAGTTTTGGTTTTGCTCCTGATTGGCCTCCGTTATCATAAACCGTGTAACCACCAATATTTACCTCTGTATCGGAATCATTATAAATTTCGACCCAGTCGGGATCAACCTCAGGAATACCGCGCGAGTAAACTTCATTCAACACAATAAGTGGAGCGCCAACCGTAAATACTGCCGTAGTGTTTGGAGCGGCATCAGGGTAGTAGGTGATAAGTCCCAGTTTGTTTTGTGCCATGATGTAATAATTTACAGTAACATCAGAAGCCTGACCAGGAATCTGGGCTGAATAGGTACTTCCGGTTGCAGTCATGGCAACTTCAGTGAAAGCTTTTGCCGCCGTTTCGTAAAACAGGGTAACATTTTGTACGCCATTAAGGTCGGTCACTTTTGCGGTCACTTGTACGGCCTGGTCTGCGATAGGCGATTGTGGAGTTAAAACCACATTGCTAATTACCGGCGGGCCTTGAAATACTTCATCTTTAACACATGCTGTAATAATCAAACTCATGATTACCAGCATTGCGAATATTCTACTATTTTTCATTTTTATACGATTTTATATCTTAGTTATTAAAAATCAACTTCAAATCTGATACTCAGCATGTGGAAATCGTCTCCGGCTTCACCTTCAGGATCTGCCACAAGTCGTGGATCGCGGGTGAGGTTTCCATCAATATCATTCCCGACATACAATTTATTTTTGCCGCTGGCATACCTGTCGTGGTTCATGTAGGCGTAATTGAGCATGATTTTGACGTTGTTGTTGGCATAATAATTCAGTCCTAAAGTAATACCTTCACCAGCTCCGCCCATTATTTTATCAAAACCACTGTTTAGGCTCAGGTAATCATAGCGCAGTGCCACTTCGAGATCGCCCCATTTTTTGCCACGTGAAACTTGTGTAAATTCTCCTTCGGTGGTGTTGTAATTGTATTTCCCTCCAAAAACCAGCCAGCTTCCAAAAACATAAAAGCCATCAAAGTTTTCGGTTGGTAGCTCCACCGAATCAGCACGATGAATGCTGCTCATCAGATATTCGCCCTGAATGCGGAGGTTTTTATGGTAACCAGCCATTTCGAAACCAGTTAAGGTTGTATAATCAACATTTCCGATCAGATCGGTGTCCATGTATTTTTTACGGTTGATTGATGAAAGCGACCTGGTGTCATAGCGAACAGTTCCCGGGACTTCTGCATCAGATTTAGGAGTACGATAGGAACCGGCAACAGCAAAATGTAAACCTTTGTCCAAATCGTTGTAAAGCGGCATGGCAACTAATCTTCCTGTAAAAGATACGCCTTCATCGGTTCCGTAATCTTTATTGTTGTCTTTCGAGAAAGTACGTTCCTCGATGTCATCTATGGCCTGGAAATGAATGCCTCCAATAGCAAGCAACCATTTCTTGTTGTATTTTGCACCAAGCCCAACATGGCGTGAAGGGGCAAAGGTGTTTACGGCGTTGGGACGCTCCATAAATGTAAGGTATCGCGAGGTGGTGGTTGATTCCATCGAGAATCCTTCTTTAAAATTACCTACTTTTAACTCCAAACCATTGTTGTTATCATAGGCCAGGTATGCATCCTTGAGTTCAAGTTCAGAATTGGCAATGTCCATATCAATTTCGGCATACCAATTATTTAAAAACTCAACCTTGGCGGCAAACCTTGCACGCCGGATGGACGTTCCATTGCCGATGGGATTGAGTGGTTCACCAAAAAACATGGCTCCATCTACCTGAACACGGGCATCAAACCAAAACTTGTAGTCGCCTGATTTACTTTCATGAACCAGAATTCCGTTACGTTCTTCGATGTAAAGCGGATTGCGGTTTACTCTGACACCATACTGGTTGTAACGCACATTGTCCTGCATCAAAACGTCAATCTCAATCCTGTTGTTGAGATAAACCTCAACTTCATCATGATCAGGATGCGTAAAAATAAGCATTTCTGATGAGTTCACAGGCACATCAACCGAATACCTGCCATCATCAGCGGTTTTGGTGATGAGAACGGCTCCTTTTAGTCTCACCTCAACATTGGCAACAGGCACACTATCTTTCGATGATATAACCTTGCCGGTAACAGTTCTTGTTTGCCCGAATGCCAAAGCCAGGTTCAGGCTCATGATCAGGGCGAGAAGTAGTTTAAGATTTTTCATGTGAAATAATTAAATGTTATGAATAAAATGAATTAAATTATCGGCCCTTGTAAGGCCAAATGTTTTCTTTAGCCGGTAACGCGCTACTTCGACCCCTTTGGCCGAAATGTTCATCAATGTGGCAATTTCTTTGGTCGAAAGGTTCATCCGGGTCAGGGTTGCAAGGCGTTTTTCGTTTTCGGTAAGTTTTGGAAATTTGTTTTCGAGTTTTAAGATAAAATCTTTATGAACCTGGTCAACATGGTTGTTTAAATCCTCTTTTTTTCCGGCAAACGACATTCGTTGTCTGATTAGAAGTGTTATTTCCTGAAGTTTACTTCTTACCTCAATAATGGACTCTTTCTGTTTCACCTGCTCAATTTCAGCTAAAATTTTGTCAAGAAAAGTCCGTTGGTCAGTCAGATTGAGGGCAGCGTTTGTAAATTCTTTTTTCTTTAATTCCAGTTTGGTCTGCAGGAGGTTTTTTTCGCGTTGAATGGCAGTAATCTCGAATTCGTTGAGTGCTTTTTGCGATGAAAAGAGTTGGTTTTGCTGGATTAACAGGTCGTTTTCGGCTTTCAGCCGAAGTTTCTGTTGTTTGAACACCACATAAATCAGCACAAAAATGGTAAGGGCTGCTATGATCAGAATTCCAGGTAATATCAAATCCACCTGGCGAAGGGCTTCAGGGCTAATGGCAGGAGCTGATTCGATCATTTCCTTTGCTGGCAAGCTGCTGGTGACCTTCAGATCGAAGACATTTTTCACAAAAAACAACATAAAAAAGGTAACAACACCCGAAATAATGGGCGTAGCAATCCAACCTAACCCGATCCCAACCAGTGTTTTAATCTGGATTTCTCTGGCACCTTTTACAATTCCTATCCCCAGCACCGATCCAATGATAACCTGCGTACTCGAAACAGGAACCAAAGGAAGTGATGGAAGCCCGATTGAGGTAAGTAAATGAGAAAATGCAACGGATGAGAAAACGAACAATACCAGACCGTGCGAAAGAACAACAACGATGGCGGCTTCCGGAGAAAGCGACAATAGCCCGTTTCCAACAGTATTCATCACACGCTCACTATAGGTAAAAATTCCAACTGCAATGGCCACTCCCCCTAAAAGAAATAGCAACTGAACGCCGTCGAGGGTAAAAAGGCCGAAGTTTAACTCAATTTCGGGGGCAGCACTAACAAAAACCCCCATCACATTGGCGATGTTGTTAGCTCCGAGACTGTATGCTCCGAAAGCCCCGGCCACAATCAAACCGACGCGAATCAGATAATCGAGCTTAATAACGTGAATTTTCGATTTACGTAAAAACAACCTGGTTAAAACGAACAATCCTGCCGAAAAACCCATCCCCAGCAATGGGCCACTCACCCAGGTACTCACAATTTTACCCAAAACTTTTGTGTCCATAGCATGGCCTGTAAAATACGACCAGCCGATGATTGCCCCAACCACGGCCTGACTTGTTGAAACCGGGAGGCCGCGTTTTGTCATAAAAAAAACAACAAAAGCCGAGCATAACGAAACAGTGAAACCTCCCGCCAACGCATCCACGGTGCTTAGTTCGTTAAGAGTTTCAGCGCCGCCACGGCCTTGAAATACTGCTCCCAGAATCACAAAAATACTTGCAATGGTTGCTGCCTTTTTAAAGCTTAGCATCTTAGAGCCAACAGCCGAACCAAAAATGTTTGCGGCATCATTTGCTCCAAGCGACCAACCCAGAAAAAGTCCACTGGAAATAAAGATCAGAAACAGTGACACAGGGAATTTGAATTTTTAAGTGATTATAAAGTTCTTTTGATAGCCATTATTGATAATAGGTCAGCAACTTTTTCGGCGCTGTCCGAAAGGCTTTCGATGTGCAGGGTAAAATACCTCAAATGAAATTTTTCACTCAGTTTCAGGTTTGTCATTTCCTGGAAAACTTTTCGCTTCAGCGTCATCGCAATTTTGTCGACCTCCTTTTCGTAAAAGTAAACCCGGTGTATCTTTTCCTTGATCGATTCGGGGTCACGAAAGTAAGCCCGTGCAACAGGAATTACAGTTTCAACAGCCGCAACGCTTACCTCGGTTAGTTTTATAAAATCAGCATGTAACTCCGCCGGAATGTAAGGAACCTCCACATCAAACTGGTACAGGCTGGATTTGGCCATGTCGATAATATTGTCGATATCTTCGAGCAGCCGCATGATATCTCCGCGAAGCTGTGGCATTAGCGACCTGGTGTAGAGCAGGTTTTCGATTTTGCGCTTTACAATGTCTGCATCGGTTTCCAATGTTGACAGGGTTCGCAGGTTATCCGAGAAACTTTGGTGGTTTTCGGCCAAATAACATTTTACTCCCTCCTGAAAAACCAAAACGCCCTGATCGACCTGAGATAGAAATCGCTCGATAAGTTCGATGGACTTGGTGGCATGTTTAAATGTTAGCATCGCAAAAGGTTTTTATTTGTGCAAAAATAGCCTATTAAGCTTTGTTCATTCGGTTTTAATATTTTTATATAAAATATTTTAACTTTTCTGTTGTAGGGCAACGCAGAGCTTTTAAAGTACACAAAATCAATGTAATTGAAATAGTGTGTAGGGTACAAAATTTGAGTTGCAGGTTAATTTCCTGGGTCGTGTAGGGAAGAAGAAGGGTTCAGATGATTGATTCCTTCAAGTCCTGATGGGTGTCTGAAGTCAGGACTTGGCAATCAAGATCGGAAGTACGCGCGCGAAGAATTACAACAGACGCTTTTACAGCCTATTCTAAGTTTTTAAATCCGTTTTTTTGGATGCCGGATTTACCTATTTGAAACCCAAAAATCATTCATTTTCCCTGTGCAATGGATTTTTATCATACTACGATTTTTGATGAGATTTGATAACCCGTGTCAGGAGACGATCATCTGTTTATTCGGTCGGCCCTATATAAAACCAAAAAACCCACATTCAAAATGCTGAATGTGGGTTTTTGGATTTTCGATAATCATGATTTCTTTGGAGATTATGTGTTATCGGTTGCTGTGGGCTATCCTTTTTGTGTATTTTTGAAACCTGCTTTTGATGTTTTTATTTGTGATAAAACATTAATTGTTAACCAAAACTGATGTAACGATGATAAGATATCTGCTTCCAAAGCTTTTGATTTTTCATTTTATGTTGCTGGCAAATACAATACTTGCCGGTATTATTCCTGGTTTTGCTGATACCACCAGGGTCACGGCTCATTCACCTTATGAAATTTACGACATCAACAGTGAAATTGAAAAGGCTGAAAAGAAGTTTAACAGGATGAATTACGGCCTGGGCCCCGATGCATCTGTTCAAAGGATTGATATCGAATTCAGGGCTTATCAGGTTACCCTGAAAAAGGAATTTCAGGAAGTGAGTGAGCACAAATTATCTCATTATTCGAAATTTGTACTCGATAATACCTATTTTATCTGGTCGGATTTCAATATGAAACTGCAGGAATGGCAGTCAAAAATAAATTACAAAATTAAAAAGAACCGGATTAATCTCAGCGATCTGGAGGTAATGGAACAGCGATGGAAGCTAACACTGGAAGGCCAGAATAAAATTGTTGCAGCAGAGCATGTAAGTGTGCGCATCCAGTCGGTGCTTGATGAGATAACAAAATTGAAAACCTCATTTCTTGAACGGGAAAAGGAATTGATCGTTCTTGAAAACGAGATCGCGCAGGAATCTTCCTTTTGCACAGATATTGTCGAAAATGTACTGTTGTTGCAGGAAAGCCTCAGGGATAGCCTTTTTTATCCTACTTCGCCACAATTATGGAACTCGGCAAGTGATACTGGCCACTTCCTGAATTTTGACAACAGTTTTAAGACATTCCTGCATCGTTCCTCCAAAACAATAAAAATTTATCTGATCTCCGAAAGCAAAGGATTAATCTTTGCTTTGCTGATCTTTTGTTTACTGTTTGTATATTCGATCAAGTACAGTTTTTCCAGATATCATATCAGCAACGAGGATGTGATACAAAAAAACGGGATACAGGCAATATTATTCAATTACCCGACCCTGGCAGGTTTTGCGTTGTTTTTCCTTTCATACCGTCTGTTTTTCCCATATCACCCTTTGATTATTGGAAAGCTCACAGTGCTGTTCCTTTTAATTGCCTCACAATTTTTATTACAGGGCTTTCATGACAAAGGAAATCAGGGAAAGCGATTCTTCATGGGGCTGATTATTATATTGGTACTAAATTACCTGCAGGTCATGTTCTGGTATTTTGGCTATCTGTCGAGGTACTATATTCTGGTCGAACAGATTATTGGCTTAATCATCAGCGCATACTATCTTAAACCTGCTTTTTGGAAAAAAGTACCTTCGCAATATAAATTGTTGCGATTTTCGGGGTACTTGTACATCAATGTTTTTGTGTTTTACTTGTTATCGCTATTTTGTAATCTTTTCGGTTACTTCGATCTGAACATCCTTTTATTAAAAGTCGGGATTCATATTCCGGTATATACCATCGTTTTCTTTGGAATTTATCGGATCTGGATTGCCCTCACCAGTGCCACTTTGATGGTAGCTAAGAACAGGAAACAGACTTATCTGACCCATTACTGGGAAAAGATGGAAATGCGGATTTTGCAGTTTGTAAGGCTTTTTTTGGTGTTCTTCTGGATCTATTCGGTTATCGTTTTGTTCGAATTGGGTGCCCCAACCTACCTTTGGATGAGCGATTTCATGTTAAAAGAACATACCATTGGAAATTTGCATATCTCATTATGGGCGGTAGTAGCCTTTGTTTTGATCGTTTTATTTACATTTTTACTTACCGGGATCATAAGATTTGTTGTTGATGATGAATTTATTAGTCGTTCGAAGCTTCCCAAGGGCGTATTGCATGCGATTTCTGTTTCAATCAGGTATATAATTGTCTTCATCGGGATAATGTTTGCCTTGTCGATGGCCGGAATAGATCTAGGAAAGTTTAGTCTGCTGGCAGGTGCATTAGGCGTGGGTATCGGTTTTGGACTTCAAAACATCGTTAACAATTTTATTTCAGGATTGATACTTATTTACGAACGTCCTTTGCAGGTAGGCGACACCATCGAAATCGAAAGCCTGATGGGGCGGGTAACCACTATTGGTCCCCGGTCGAGCCATGTTGTTACTTACGATGGCGCCGAAGTGGTTGTTCCAAACGGCAACCTGATTTCGAACCAGCTCATCAACTGGACTTTGTCTGATAACAAGCGGCGGTTAGAAGTTAAGATTGGCGCAGCTTATGAGTCAGACCCAAACATCGTGATTAAAATACTTCAGGAAGTTGCTGATGAAAATCAGAATATTTTTAAAGAACCCGAACCACTTGCTTTATTTGATGGCTTTGGTGAAAGTTCATTGAATTTCAGGCTGCTTTTCTGGATTCCTTTTGAATTGGGATTGCAGGCCAAAAGTGATGTTTCGGTTGCTATCTACAACAAATTTAAAGAAAATAATATCGAAATACCTTTCCCTCAGATGGATTTGCATGTAAAAAGTAAGCCGGAGGATTTGGAATAATTATTAAAGAAACTATGAATACCATAACCCGAAGAAAATTTCTTGCCCAAACCAGTATGCTGGGGGCTTCATTGATCCTCTTAAACAGGTGTAATTTTGAGACAGGATCGCACATTCCCGGATTTATCGAACCGGTCAGCATCGGCACTCCTTTGCAGGGAGAAGATGTTTTTTTGTACATTCAACGAGTTAAAAGGCAGTGGGACCTGACCCTATACCGGCAGATTATCGGGGCGGCCAACGCATTTAAAGAAGGCGACCTTACCATTGGTGTAGCTGCCAGCAGCGAGGCCTCGCGTCTCAATGCCCGCGCCCTGCTTATGCAAACCAAAATTAAGGATCTGGATCAAAACGCCTTGTTCAGCGATGGAATTCTGGAACTCATTCATCAGACTACTGCTCAAAACCAGGCTCACCAAACCTGGACAATGGGTGAACTCAAGCATTTTGTGCTCACCGAACCTGAAGAATCCATTAAAGCCATCATGCCCGGCTTAACAAGCGATGTAATTGCCTGTCTGGTAAAACTGATGAGCAACGATGAATTGATTTTGGTGGGGCGGAAAGTATTCAATCCTTTGCCCGACAGTAAGATCGGGAGCAAGGGCTACATGAGTGCCCGCGTCCAGCCCAACTCTCCAACCGACAATACCGAGGATATCTCCTGGCAGGTTTTCGACGCCTGGTCTTATGGCGTTGGCGATCTGGTTTTAGGCACAAATCCGGTTTCCAGTGAACCCGATTCGGTGGCCCGAATCGAAAATATACTTTTCGATATCATCAGCACTTTTAACCTCCGGGAAGTCTTGCCCAACTCGGTGCTTTCGCATATCGACATACAGGCAGAAGTTGAAGAAATGCAACCCGGAACAACCGGAATCTGGTTTCAGAGCCTGGCTGGAACTGTAAAAGCCAACCAGACTTTCGATGTGACCATCGAAAAAATGTTCGGCCACATCGCTGAAAGAAACGGCAAATATGGCTTATATGCCGAGACCGGACAAGGCGCCGACTTTACCAACGGGCATGGCGAAGGCTTCGACATGGTGGTGCATGAATCGAGAAAATACGGATTCCTGCGTGCTTTGAAAATGAAAATGGCAGCTTCAAAAACCCTCGACGCTCCGCCCTGGGTGTTTGTTAACGATGTAGCAGGTTTTATTGGTCCTGAAGTTTTCAGAAGCAGGGAGCAGTTGGTGCGTTGTTGCCTCGAAGATATTGTGATGGGAAAATTACACGGATTGACGATAGGGCTGGATATCTGCTCAACCCTGCACATGGATGTAAGCCTGGATGATCTGGACTGGTGTATTGAGCAGGTTATGCCTGCAAATCCGGCCTATCTGATAGCGCTGCCCACCAAGAATGACCCCATGTTGGGCTACCTCACCACTGCCTTCAACGATCATGTGAAGATACGGGAGAAATTCGGTTACAAAGTGAACGATGAGATGTGGGAATTTTTCAAAAAGATAGAAGTACTTGATGCAAATGGCAATCCAACTGCGCATTTTGGAGATCCCATCTGGGTCTATTATCAATATTGCCTGGCTAAAAAGGATACCAGAAGTCAGGTCGAAATTTATGAAGAAGGGAAACAGTGCCTTTACAGGATACGGCAAAGGGGAGTTTCCATTGCCGAAGGTCACGGGAAAAACTTATGGGACTTAAATCCCGAACTCGACCAGTTGGTCCGATGGCTTTACAAGGATGCCAGGGAGTGCATCTGGACTGAAATGCCCGCTGCTTTCGTAGCTTCAGTTCCTGCTTCATTGGCCATTATTACCAAATCAGCCGACCGCAAAGATTATGTTTATCATCCCCAATCAGGCGAACAGGTGAGTGTTAAATCGGTTAAGATATTGGAGAAATTGCGAAAAAGATGGGCAAGTAATGTTCCTGATGTGCAAATTATCATTTCTGACGGTCTTAACGCCAAAGCTTTGATGGATTCCGAACATCTTGCCCCGTTTCTCAAAGGACTAAAAAAGTCGTTACAAAAACTCAATTATCACGTTGGCGACCAAAATATTGTCATCAGGCATGGAAGAGTACGTGCTGGTTATGCCTGTGGAGAAATCCTTTTTGGCCAGGCAGGAAATTCCGGCAAAAGAAAAGGAATCATCCATATTATCGGTGAACGTCCCGGATCAGGGCATCATAATTTTTCGGCCTATATAACGGCTGCTGCCGCAAATACCTGGAACACCAAAGGACTTGTTGACCATGACATTACCCGCGTGGTTTCGGGAATTTCTGACACTTCCCTGAAGCCCGATCAGGCTGTAACCGACACTGTAAGAATTTTTAATGCGCTTTTTACAGCGTAAACTAAGCGACCTGAGCGCAGCAGGATTAAAAGCAGGAGTGATATTTTGAAATACAATAATTCAATATGCGTATTATCCAATATTGTTGTTTTGGATTGAAATAGGAACAACAAAATAATCTGTAAATTTGCACCAATTAATCAAACAAAAAAATGTTTTACAGGCTTAGCAAAGCACAAGAGGACTTTCTGATAAGTGAACCCGAGACAGGAATGGGTTATCAAGTTATTGAAGCAATCAAAACAGGAAGTTATGTTCGGGAAGAATATCTCGTTCTCAATTCCGAAATAGTAATTGAAATGGATGGCCATTTAACCGAAAATGTCAGTGAAGTATTTGACAATGGAATTTTTTCTGTTAAAACAAATGCCAGACTCATTACATTTAGCCAAATTTGGGTTTTAAGTGAAAGGCAAGTCCGCTATAATGTCAACGAACCCAAAAACGAAAAAGGGGCTACAGAAAACCCTGTTGAAAATGCGGATGGAAAGGAAGTCTTTGTGCGCCTTTCAGCTTTTGAAGAGGAGAAAAGAGTTGACAAAATAAACAAGTGTTTACGCCCGGGCAGCTACACAACTACAGAGGATGATTATGTAACATGTAAATTTATGGAATGCGACCCCATTCAACGTTATGCACTCCCTACAAACAATGAAATCATATCTGCTTTTCATTTCAAGCCTGTGAAAACCGACACATTACAAAAAGGAATTGTGCAACCTGCTTATGGAAAACAAGGCGGAGGGAAAGAAGCCTTCTTCGCCAAAGGGACAGCAATAAATACATTTCTCAAACAAACACCTTATTAAATCTATACATTTATGCAAAATCAAACATTAAAATTACCAGAAAGTTTTATAAAAATACTGGTCAATTTACCCGAAAGCGGAATGGGCTACCAGATTGTTAAAGTAATTTTGAAAAGCGGAAAAATATTGCATAAGCACAAGGTACTTAATTCAGAATTACTCATCATGGAACCAACCGAAAATATCAAAGCCAGCGACATCGAAAAGATTGAATTGGAATCGGTTAAATTTGCATGATAGTTAATGTCCTGAACTGGACAGTGCTTGTTCCTGCAACTATTTTGTAGCCTGGCTTTCTTTAAATTTGTGTCTGACAAATCTAAAAGGTTCCTTCTTTCTTTATAAAATCCTTACACCCCGGCCACCACTCTTGATTTTTCCCTTATAACCTTCAGCATAATTTTGTATCCTGAATTTTAATACAAAAATTATGATGACAACAGCTTTTATTCTTGCAGCTTTATTGCTCGGCTATAATCGTTGGTGCTTAAAATGATTTCGAGCAGTTTGCGAATCTGGATTTCATCGTCAATGACCAGGATGTTAGTTTTTGGGTTCATGATCATTGATTTGTTTATTTGTGAGGTCAGCTGACTCAAAATCTATATTTAAAGGCAGTGCTTCTGTTGGAATATCAAGCGTGAATTTTGCGCCGGTTGGCAGAATATGATACCATTCTGGCGGCAACAGCCAAAGAAGGCATCACGATGGCAGTGATGCACCCTCCCGATTTAATTATTCTGGATTTGGGTTTGCCTGATGAAGACGGGCAGCAGGTTTTGAAAAAACTCCGGGAGTGGTTTCTTGGGGCAATCATTATTCTTTCGGTACGGAGCAGCGAGGAAGACATCGTCAAAGCGCTGGATAACGGTGCCAACGATTATCTTACAAAGCCCTTCAGAACAGGCGAACTCCTGGCGCGAATCAGGACAGCTTTGCGCCAGACACAAAACACCGCCCAGCTCCAGATTCTCGAATTCGACAACCTTGCCATTGACCTGACAAGCCACACCGTAAAACTCAATAATGAACCGCTAAAACTTACTTCTACCGAGTACGCATTATTAACTTTGCTTGCTAAGAATGAAGGAAAGGTTTTAACTCATCAGTTTATCCTGAGGCAAATCTGGGGGCCAGGTTACACGGAGCAATCGCAGTATTTAAGGGTATTTATCGGGCAGTTGCGGAAGAAAATCGAGACAAATCCCAACGACCCGCGCTTTATTTCAACCGAATCAGGAATTGGTTACAGGTTTTGTGCAAAAGCGATGGAATAAAAAAATTGTCTCTGGAATTTGTTTTTCGCTTCATCTCCCCATCTTCCAATTTTCCAACCTTCCAATCTTCCAATCTCCCTTTCTCCTCTTCTCTTCCTCTCCAAGTCTTACTGCGCCAGCGTAAACTTCAGGCTGATGCCGCCATTGGTGGTGGAGTTGTGGAATTGCGAGGAAACATACGGATCGTTGATCACCTTGTCGAAGAAAACACGGATATTCAAACGGGAATTTACCATGTAATCCGCCGAAAGGTTGATAGATAAAACCTGCTGTCCGGTGGAAACCTGGTTTACATCTTCATCAATCCGGCGAAGTACGGTTTTGTTTTTCCGTATCGAGAAATCACCGCGCAGGTTCAGGTCGCTTTTAACATTTGAAAGTGAGCCTGTACTTACCGAGCGAATCCCGAATTTTACATCTTTAATCCGGTAGCCGGTGCCGATTACAAATTCGTTGCTGGTAACTTCGGTAAGCTGGTTATTTGCAAAACTCATCGAAAGATTACGGGTTTTCTTGATCTCAAATTTCGTCATCAGGCTATTTATCCAGGTCATATCAAAAGTGATGAGCGGACTGTACTGCTCCATAATGCTCACCTGTGAAATCTGAAGTTCTGAAATAAAGTTATTATTCCCATCATAGGCTGTTGGGTACCCGTCGGCACCTTTATAGAGGACATTCGACTGGAACGAATTGATACTGTAAGTGCTTCGGTAGCCATGGGTGATGGTTACACTGCGAAGGTACTTCTTAAGCGCCGGGATTTTTGAAAGCCCATTGTAGGTGATGCGCCAGTTGAGCTGCGGAATACTGGGCATGGCATTAAGCGAGTAAACCCCTGCATCTTTCCCGGTATAGGCCGAGAGGAACGAAAAGAGAAGTACATTTTGTTGGGTTGGTCCGTATCCTTCGGGGAAGCCAGTCGAATCGACAATATTGCCGCTGAAATTCGGATTATTTTCGGCCAGACGTTGAGCTATCCGTAACCGACTCTCTTTTAAATCCTCAAAATTCTGGTTCTCGTCTTTATCGTTGTCTTTTGTCCAGGCAGTTTTCCATGTAATGATCGACATGCTGAAACTTCCCTGATCGACCGGCGAAAATGAGCTGAAATCACCGTTGGCATCCGACTTGAAATATTCCTGATGGTTTTCTGAGTATGTACGATCGGCAGTAAGCTCAATCTTAAAATCGGCTATAGGCTCAATGGACCCTCTGAAACTTAGCTGCTGATTGAATTTTGTCATATATGCCGTGTTGAGCAGCGTATCCGTGGTTAGCCATCCGTTTTGAACGGCTTTGTAACGAATATCCTCCTGGCTACCAAAAACGAAACCCATTCCCGGAGCATCAAGCCCCCAGTTATTTCCTACCAAACCCGGCTGTGGCTTAAAGCCCGGCATATAAATGCCGTTTCCTTCGGTGTAGGACAAAGAAGCCCGTTTAAAACTCATCAGCAATTTGAGCACGCCGTTCCCAACAATTTTGGCGTAGTTGGTTTTTGGCTTTGTTTTCGTGGTATCGGCAACAGCTTTATCATCCGCTGTTGGTTTCTGTTTTGCTTTTGGATCGGGCATTCGTGCGCCGCCCTTTTTGTTTTCGTTAACCTTTTTCAGGAAGGGGAAATAATTGTAAAACTTGTCGAGGCTCGCAGTTCCGTTGAGCTGAAGGCTGTTCGAGTTTTCGATCTGGTTTCCGAGACGATCCTGAATAGAGATAGGAGAGGCCATCCATTTATAATTCGTCTGGTAACGTGCCGAAGCATTCAGCCAGTCGAGCAATGGCACTTTATTGATGGGGATGGTATAATTAATCGCAAGATTATGGTTGTACTGACTTTTTGTTCCGAGCGAAAGCAACTGGCTTTTTATCTGTTCCTGTTTCAGGTCATAGGTTGGATCATCCTTTTCCAATCCACCCGGAAGTTCATCAACGTAGGAGACAATATCAGCCGTGTAATCTAACTTCAGCGAAGTAGTTAGGTCAAATTTCAGGTCGAAGTTACGCATCCAGTCCCATTTTTTAAGATAGGTAGGTTCGATAATAACGTCGTATTGGCTTTTGTTCCGCAGCACGCGTTTGCTGTATTCCCGATCCATGTCGGTGCGGAAAGAGAATAATTTTGGCAGCAGGTAAAAGTTGAAATCCCTGATCAGTGCAAATGCTTTTCCTTTTAAGAATTTGACATTATTAAAAGGCTTGTAGTTTTTAGGGTTATTGTTGAAATTATAGCCGATGCCTCCCCGATAGGTGCGATGCAACTCGTATTCGATATCAACATTTCGCGAATAAATCTCGGAGTATGAATAGGTGAAATCCCAGTTTTCGATATCATAAAAATGACTCTTTGTCGAAGCGCCAACCCTATCCTTCCTGACATTGATGAAGTTCAGGTTTTTACGCATGATGAAGTTTTCATTCAAAGCCTTGAGCGAATCCTGCTCCTGGGTATTAAAGTTTTTGAGGTCGTCTTTAAGGATAACATCGGGGTCGAGTTGATTATATTTTGGGGTGAGACGGGCTTCGGAATAATCGAAGTGCATGGGCAGACGAATGCCAAATTTTTCGGGGAAGAATTTGCCGAGTTCAAGATTTGTCGAAATATCGAAGTTCCTTGTAAATTCTTTGGAACGCTCGTTGGTTTTCTTCTCGATGCTTCCATAGCCCGGGGTGCTGTATAATCCCGAAAGGGTAACATTTCCAAGATCGGCCAGGTCGGTTTTGATGCGTCCGGTGGCGGCAAGTCCGCTTTTGCTGTTAAAGTCGGTCAGCCTGAGTTCGTTTACCCAGATTTCGGCGCATTTGCTTTCGCCGTCATCATCGCTGTTAAAGGTGGTCTTTTTAGGATTGCGGATACCGATCATCATGGCCTTAACATCGCTGATGCTGGGGCTTCCAAGAATAGTGACTTTATTTGGCCCGTCGTAGATGTAATATGGCATATTCATAAAAACACCTGATCCGGGTTTTCGCATCTCGATATTTCGCTCCTGTTTGAAATTTACAAGCCTTTCCAGATCAATGTCGAAGCGGTTTTCTTCGGGCCAGATTGCATTTAAGTCGGTTGGCGAAGTAAACCAGGGCGTAAATTTGAGCGGGATTTCATATTCGTAATAGTTTTGAATAAGGTCGGAGCCAATCCTCACAAAAATGGTGAGGTCGCCATCATTCATGATTTGATCTTCGATTAATTTTTCGGCATGGACAAACATCTGCAACTTGCCATATTCCCTGAAATCAAAATCGGTAGTTTTATAGGCGCCGCGGGCATCGCCGTCGATCAGATCGCAAACCCTCAAAACCATCGATTGCTCGTTAAGCTGCTGAAGATTTGTTGTTCCAATATTGATTTCGCGCTCAATACCCGGAGGGATAACATAAGGTACCGGTTGACGGCGGCCGTTTTCTTCGATATTAACCGAGAGGATGTCGAAAGCTGTCCCGCTTTGGACATCGTTGGGAACGTATTCGCCCGGAGAGAGCAGATCGTAACGATATCTTCTCCATTCGCCGCGGACCAGTTCCAGCGTAGCAAAACGAAGGATCATCGGGCGCTCGAAGCCTTTCATAAACATTCTCATAAACCGTATCGACTGGAAATCCTGGATACCGCCGATAATTTTTTGCGGGTCGCGGACGGGTATTTTAAACTGGTACCAGTTTACATCGCCAACTTCGCCATTTGGCAAACGAATTCCCTGAGCATGAAAAACATCGGTGATAAAATTCTCACCCACACTCATTTTGTTGCGGTCGAGTTCGACGCGGTATTGGAAATAACGTTCATTTTCACTCAGGGTATTATCCTTGTTGATGTCTTCGATATTTGGCATCGAGGTTGCCGAAGTAGGGTAGGCTTCAGGATTTTGTTCGTCGGTGGGAGAGTTGCCGTCGGTTCCGTTATAGTATTTGTATCGTTCAAGGATACTGCTATAAGCATCATTCTGGTCAAAATCACCTCCCCGGAAGTAGTGGTAATTATCCGACGAAGGATCGGCCAGTGCCTGCTGATAAGCAATTGAAGTTGATGGATATTTACCGGCTATTGCCTGCAGGTATCCGGCATCGAAAAATGAAAGTTCATCTTCATCTCTCAAACCATCATAACCTACATCCTGAAAAGCACGTGATCCGGCTTCGTTGCTGAAGTTATCGACGAGTGCCTGTTGGGTTGGAACACGCCCCCATATCGTTGTATCAACATTTTCGGCTAATTCAGAAGCAGGAAGCCCGTGCTCGAACGATTTGCGCGAATCGCGTAAAATATCTTCCGAAATATCCCCCAGGTTGAAATACAATTCTCCGGTATTGGTTTCGTCTTTGGTAAATGGGTCCATCATCCAAAACTCGATATATTCAACATTGGTGGCTTCAAAATCTGTCGATTCGATTTTGCGCATGATCCCGCCCCAGCGACTTTCCGGATTAGCCAGCGTTCCGTCTTCATTCAAACCGGCAGAAAAGCTGCTCGCATTTACATCATAATTGTTGGGGCCACGTTCGGATGGATAAAAGGAAAGGTTCAATACCGGGATATTTGTAGGAATACCGTTAGGAACCTCTTTATTGGGAAACACTTCTGTTTCGAGAATCTGCCGCACGCTGTGATCGGAAAGTTCGGTAAGATCAATATTCGGTGGACGTAAATTCCCGGTTTCGTCATAAAACAGCGGGTCGATAATATACCAGGCAAGTTTAGCCCTGTTAAAGCCGTAAGCAAGATCGGTATTTAGTGCAGCCTCAGGAAAAAAGCCAGGCTGTGTCTGTTTCTGTGGAGTGCTGGCAAGGTACCAGAAGCTCACATTTTTGAGGTCGATGGTTGATTTGCTGCCTTCGAAATTGTCGATATAGGCTGTTCCGACGCCTCCGATAGTTTTGGAATGGCCCGGAATAAAATGGGCAAATTCTCCATCAACGATCACCTTTGAGGGTTCATTGGTTTTGATGAATGGTAATTTGTCGACCAATTTGGTGATAAACCTTGATTCGGTCTGATAGGCAAAATTCATCCCCCAGATCGTGTTTGAGATTGGCTCATCGCCATAATTCACTTTTTGGGTAAGCGGCCTTTCGGTCATGTTTAGCACTGTACCGCCAAGAATAAAATCTTTGTTTACTTTATATTCGATGTGGGTCCCCATCAGCCGTTTGGTCTGGATATTAAAATACGACTGGCTTTCGAGTGAGATATTGATGGGGGTTCCTGAGTTAAGCACCCCTTCGTTCATAATCTTTACCCGTCCAAGGGTGTAGTCAACGGTGTAATCCACATTTTCGACCAACGGTGCACCACCGGCAGTTACTTTTACCGAACCCTGCGGCACATTCAGCGCATTGAGCGCTATCTCAGATCCGGAGGAAGATTTGTAAAATCCTTCGAGGATAAATTTGTTTTTTTCGGGATATTGCTGTGCGCCGTTTTTGGTAAGGGTGTACAGCGAATCGTACGCAAATTTGTTGGCAATTTCCTGATTTCCGATTTTCGTCCGGAGGTAGCTTCCAAAAGGTTCCAGACAAGTAAAATAAACTCTGCCGTTCGACCCCTGAATAGTACCACCCTGCGTTGCCGCCATATCGATATAGTCAAAAATACCATCATAAGGAGGGTTGAGTTGCTGGTCGAGATTATCGAAGTTTAAAACCCTGATAAGCGGAACCCCGCTTGCATCGCCGGCTTCGGTAAGATAGCTGGTAGGAACGCCGTTTTCGTTACCCGAATAAAGGATGTTGAGGATAAAATCCTGTTTTTGTACCTGGTAAGCGCCGATGGCATAAACGTTTTTCATCATCAGGTCCCAGATGGGAACATTGGTGCTTAAGGTGGTGCTTTTCAGCAATTTCACCATCAGCGTAAGCGGCGAATTGATTCCCTGGTCCGAAAATTCACCCACCTGGTAAATGGTGGTATCGCCGATAACATTATATTGATAGGACACAGCCAGTACCTGGTCGGAATTTAAGGTTGTCGAAAGCGAAATGAAACCAAGTTTGCTGTTGAACGAAAACTCGTTAGGATTTAGTTTTCTGGCACTTTCAACTTTAAAAGCGTCTATCCCCGGGGTAAAATAAAAACCTGGTCCTGTAAGAATACCTGATACTTTATCGATGTCACGAATCTGCGATTCGACAGCCATAAGTTTGTCGTAAAGGTTGTTCGATCCTTCATTATCAGGGAAAACGCCTGGTTTTCCGGTAATGGTTTTGTTGTAGGGTTGGTTTTCGCCAAGATCCTGAAAGGCGACAATATTACGGTTTTCGGTAACCGCTGCACCGATGTTGGTTACCCAAACCTCGATTTTGGTAATATTTACATTCGAACTGATGATAGGTAATTCGGTCAGGGCGCCATCGTAGCTATTCCTGAAATACTGAGCCAGCAGGAAGTGTTTGTTTTCTTCGTATTGATCGGAGTTGAGCGTAAAACGGTTTGTTTGCGCACCTCCCTGTACGGTGATGTTGGAGGTTTCACTTTTTTGTTCGGAATACACGGCGGTTACCGTGGTGCGGCCGAATTTTAATTTTGTCTTAATCCCAAAAAGCGCCTGACTACCGGTAATGAGCGTGCTGGTTAACGGAAGGGTTACATCTCCTGCTTCGATAAGTTGAATAATTTCGTCTTCCTTACCTTCGTATTTTAAGTTGAGTTTATTTTCGAATTCAAAAGTAGCTTCGGTATTATAGTTTACCTGAAACTCGATTTTGTCGCCGATTTTAGCCAAAACGCTCATCTGGATTTTCTGCTGGAAATCGAAGTTGGTCACTTTGCGTTGTCTCACATTAAGCGTGGGGTCGTCGCGGCGGTTTGATAAAATGCCGAAAGTAATCTCGGCCGATCCTTGGGGACGGATATCGATGGTGTTGGAACCAAAAATGGTTTCGAAGGCGCTGCCCCCAACAAAAATCTGAGGAATAATTCCATCACCGGTGGCCTTGGCTCCCGAAGCTTTTGCGCGCTCGCTCCAGTAGGTTTTTACTGATCTGTCGAGGTCGTATTTCAGGTACTCGTCTCGATCCATCGAATAAGGCAAGCGATAATCGAATTTTCCGATTTTCTGTTGTATGGTGTACTCATTCTTTTCGGGATCGTATTCAGAAGTTGTTTGAACGTTGGATGGATTCTTGAGATACATTGGCGAGTTGGTCACCGGATCGATTGCATTGACGCTGTTATCCCGAAAGGGAAAAATCAAGGTTGTATCGCTGTTATCGGTGCTGTCGGTGGGTGGGGCATATAGTAAAAATCCCGGTAGTAATTTACCGGGTGGGTTTGTAAATCCTGCTAGGTTATAGAGGATCGAAACAAGCGTAAGAAATGCAACTATGTAGGTGAATTTTTTTCTCAAAAAATCGCTTTTTCTTTATAAAATTCTCAAAGCTTCTTTAATTAACTGCTCAACCGATAACTCCGGATTCTTCTGCAAGAGCCTGGTGAGGGCTTTTTCGGAATTTGCTTTATTAAAGCCGAGCGTAGTCAATGCAATTAACGCCTCATCTTTTCGTGTATTGTGCGCTATTCCTAAAAATTCGGTACTTACTTTTTCTTTACCAATCTTATCCTGGAGGTCGATGATGATGCGCTGGGCTGTTTTGCTGCCGATGCCTTTTACCGATTGAAGTACAGCAAGTTCCCCATTCTGAATAGCCGAAATGATACGATCCGGCGAAAGTGCCGAAAGCATCAGCAGGGCTGTGCTGTTCCCCACGCCCGATACCGAGACCAAAAGCCTGAAGAGTTGTCGTTCGGTTGCCGTTGCAAAACCATAAACCACAAGACCCACGGGCGTTGTAGCTTCAATTTTGAAGGCAAGATGGGTAAATAATTTTGCCTCTTCTGCTTCCTTGATGAAGCTGAATGTTTGAAGTGAAATATTCACCAGGTAGCCAATCCCGCCATTTTCGATAACGACGTAGGCCGGATTTTTTTCGATTAATTTCCCTTTTAAAAATTCAAGCATTTTTATAAATTCTTTTAATCAGTTTTTTTAGCAAAGGCGGCAAATGTACAAAAATTCAGATATGAGCCTCAACGTGGAAATTTCATTTTGCCATGATCGGATTTTTTGAGAGGGTCCAGGCTCTTTAAGAAGTCAATCCATCCATTATTTTCAGGACCATGATTTTCATGCACCGGATACATTTGTTTAATAATTCGTTGCGACCCAATTTTTCAAGGTTTAAACCTTTTCCATCAAGGTAGCCGTTAATCTTTAAAAAATTTATATTCATTCTATATTGGCACCGGTGATTTGAATATCAATAAGTTCAATAAATATTATTTTCCAGTCAATTTTGATTTCCCGCTGATTGGTTCGATGTCTCTGTTTTTTACTTAGCTTTGTCTTGTTACATTATTCACAATAAAACATTCAATCATGTTAATGGACAACTTATTCAGAAAAGACGCCCTGAGCTATCACGCTGAGGGTCGTCCGGGAAAACTTGAAGTAATTCCCACCAAACCATACTCAACCAACCGCGATCTGTCGCTGGCCTATTCGCCCGGGGTTGCTGATCCTTGTCTTAAAATCAAGGATAATCCCGATGATGTTTACAAGTACACCGCCAAGGGGAATCTTGTTGCAGTAATTTCAAACGGAACAGCCGTTCTCGGGCTGGGTGATATAGGCGCTGCCGCCGGAAAGCCTGTGATGGAAGGAAAAGGACTCCTGTTTAAGATTTTCGCCGATATTGATGTTTTTGATATCGAAGTGGATTTAAAGGATCCACAAAAATTTATCGATACAGTTGTGGCTATTGGCGGAACTTTTGGAGGTATCAACCTCGAAGACATCAAAGCTCCGGAGTGTTTCGAGATCGAACAAAAAATCCAGGCTGCTTTGGATATTCCTGTAATGCACGACGATCAGCATGGTACAGCAATCATCACTTCTGCAGGTTTGATCAATGCCCTCAAAATCCTTGGTAAAAAAATCGAGGACCTTAAAATTGTGGTGAATGGTGCAGGTGCTGCATCGATATCATGCACCCGGCTGTATGTAAAGCTTGGGGCAAAACCCGAAAATATCGTCATGCTCGACAGCAAAGGTGTTGTTCGCAGCGATCGCCCCAATCTGACACCCACCAAACAAATGTTTGCAACAAAACGCGATCTGCATACCCTCGAAGATGCCATTGTTGATGCTGATATGTTTCTTGGCCTTTCGGTTGCCGGAGTGCTGAAAAAGGAAATGCTACTCAAAATGGCCAAAAATCCTATTGTTTTTGCCCTGGCAAACCCGGTTCCGGAAATCGGATACAAGGAAGCCATCGAAACCAGGGACGACCTCATTATGGCAACCGGACGTTCCGACTTTCCCAACCAGATCAACAATGTTCTGGGATTTCCGTTCATATTCAGAGGTGCTCTGGATGTGAGAGCCAGGGTGATTAACGATGAAATGAAATTGGCTGCTGCCATGGCCTTAGCCGAATTAGCTACCGAGCCGGTTCCGGATGTTGTTAATGTTGCCTATCATGCTACAAACTTCTCGTTTGGAAAAGATTATATTATTCCAAAACCTTTCGACCCACGATTGATTACCCGCGTGGCTCCGGCAGTAGCCAGAGCTGCCATGGATTCCGGCGTTGCCCGTAAACCCATCACCGATTGGGATGCGTACCGCGAACTTTTGGTTAAAAAACTTGGAATCAGCCATCCGCTGGTGCGCCAGATCAGAATGAGTGCTCTGAAAGATCCGAAAAGGGTTGTTTTTGCTGATGCCGAAAATTATAAGATGCTCAAAGCCGCTGAGTTTGTCTGCAATCAAAAAGTTGCTACTCCAATTTTGTTGGGCGATGAAAACATTATCATGAATCTTATCAGGGAACACGATCTCGAAATTCCACATATCGAAATCATCAATCCAAGATCAGAACAAGAAGATCAACGACGCATCGAATTTGCAAAACTCTTATTCGCAAAACGGCAACGAAAAGGTATCACCATGCAAAATGCTGTCGAAAGGATGCTTCATCGTCAGTATTTTAGTGCTATGCTGGTCGAAACCGGCTATGCTGATGCGATGGTTTCAGGACTTACCAACAACTATCCCGAAGCCCTCAGGCCAGCCATCGAAGTGATTGGCATTCGCAAAAATTCAAGCCTGGTTTCGGGGATGTACATCATCAATACCAAGCAGGGCCCTGTATTTTTTGCCGACTGTACGGTCAATAAAAATCCAACCACCGAACAACTGGTCGAGATTGCACTTCAGACTTCCTACGCTGTAAAACAGTTTAATATCGAGCCGCGGGTTGCACTGATTACGTATTCCAATTTTGGCTCAAACCGGGGACGTATTCCTGATCTGGCCCGCGATGCCGTTGCAATTTTACACCGCGATTATCCCGATCTTATTGTTGATGGCGAAATGCAGGCCAACGTAGCGCTCAATCCGGAGTTGATCGAAGAGAATTTCTCATTCTCAAAACTCAGGGGTGCCCCGGCCAACATACTCATTTTCCCGTACCTTACTGCCGGCAATATCGCCTACAAGCTGATGCAGGAAATGGGTAAGTTCGACGTGATTGGCCCGATTATCAATGGAATGAGCAAATCAGTTCACATTTTGCAGATGGGAAGTTCGGTAACCGAAATCATCAACATGGTGATGGTTGCCGTTATTGATGCTCAAGGCGTCCAACATCCGGGATCCGAAGAAAGCAGGGTAAAATTCTTTACCCGTCACTCAGGAAAATAGTTTTTTCATTTTAATCAAAAACCCTTGGCATTCATCTTATGCCGGGGGTTTTTTAGTTGAAGGGATATCATTTTGTCTTTTTGAATGCAGTTTTCACGATAAGATTTTTCTGAAAATTTGATAGTTATACTTTTTTCTCAAGTTAAAAGATTACAAAAAAATGGCTAAGAAAATCAACATCATCGGCGCCGGAGTAGCTGGTTTATGTGCCGGCAGCTATTTACAAATGAATGGTTACGAAACCGAAATTTTTGAGCTTCACAACGTTCCCGGCGGGTTATGCACCGCCTGGGACCGGGGCGGCTATCGCTTTGATGGCTGCGTACACTGGCTGATGGGCGCCACACCCGTAAATTCGATTTACCGGATGTGGAATGAGTTGATGGATATGAAAAATCTTCCAATGGTTTTTTCGGATGATTATTTTGTGATGGAAGACAAAAATGGTAAAAGCCTTACCATTTTCCGGGATGCTGATAAGCTCGAAAAGGAATTGCTCGAAAAAGCTCCCAAAGACAAGGTTGAGGTACTCAGGTTAACGCAGGCCATACGCCACCTTGCAAAACTCGATTTTACCAACAAAAAAGCTCCGGAAGTGATAACGCTGGCTGACACTGCAAAAATGATCTGGAGCATGCTTCCATACATTAAAACATACCGTGAATTTGGGTCTGTTTCATTAAAGGAGTATTCGGAGAAATTTAAAAATCCTCTCCTGAAAAGGGCCATCCGTGAAGGTTTTGTGCCCGAGATGTCAGCAATATTCCTGATTTTCGCCCTTGCCGACATGCACCGCAAAGGCAGCGCTTATCCGGTTGGCGGCTCCCTTAACCTTGCCCGTTTGCTCGAACAAAGATACCTGAACCTGGGTGGTAAAATCCGTTATCATGCCAGGGTGAAAAAAATTACAACAACTCAGGTTAACGGAAAAGAAATTGCAGGAGGCGTTGAACTTCAAAATGGTGAAGTTGTTCCTGCCGATATTGTTATTTCGGCTGCCGATGGCCATTATACCATTTTCGAAATGCTTGGCGGCCGTTTTATGGATAAAACCATCAACGATTATTTTAACAACTACCTGGTTTTTGATTCGTATCTTCAGGTTTCGCTGGGAGTAGCGCGCACCTTTGAAAATGAACCTACCTTGTTGGTTTTGCCGTTGAACGAAACCTTGCGTATTGATGATCAAACCACCACAGACATGGTTGGTTTCAGGATTTTCAATTATGACCCCACCCTTGCCCCTGAAGGAAAAACGGCTATTGTAGCCACGCTTGGGACAAAGAATTACAGGTACTGGACGGAACTGCGAAAATATGATAAAGAAAAATATCAGTCCGAAAAGCAACGGATTGCCCGGGTTCTGATCGACCTGCTCGAAAAGCGTCTGGGCAATGTAGCCCAAAACGTTGAGGAAGTTGATGTTTCAAGCCCGGCAACGGTAATCCGATATACCAATAACTGGAAAGGTAGTTTCGAAGGCTGGGTACTCACCCCAAAAATCGGACTGAAGCAGATGAAAAAAGAGTTGCCGGGATTAAAGAATTTTTACATGATAGGCCAGTGGATTGCTCCTGGTGGCGGGCTTCCGGCAGGATTAATGACAGGGAGGCATGTTGCCCAGATTATCTGTAAAAAAGATATGAAAAAGTTTACGACAAAGTCGTTTTGATTTTCAACAGCGTGCAGGTAAAACGGGGATCGGCTCGCACCAGATCCTGAGAAAACCCCACATAAAAAAAAGGATTCACCTTTACAAAAGGTGTAACCCCAGCTAAGCGGCATTTGTAATGCCGCTTTGATGATTTTTGAATTTGCAATTCAACAAAAAATAGTATACTTTCACTTTTATGTTTTATCTGGACAATTGTAAATTGTCTCATATTTTGAGCGGCATTGCAAATGCCGCTCAACGCGGGACGGGGATGGGGCTATTATGAAAAGGCTTCATTTTTCCATCTGATGAAACCTTAAAAGCAACAGCTTTATACCTCGTTTTTAAATGCACGAACCCTTTTAGGCAAAAGGCCGCCTGTAAATTTAAAAAGGCCGCCTGCAAATTAAAATTACACGCCGCCTTTTGGGTAAAAGGCCGCCTGTAAATTTGAAAAGGCCGCCGCCTTTTTAATGTAAGCCCAAAACCTTGTTATTTGGTTAAAAAAAAGTTTCACCTTTACGGTAAGCTGAAACCTTTAAAACATATGTAAAAGCGGCAGCGCCACATAATATTTGTCGCATGATTGCCCATCCCGGGATTTGAAAGATGCAGGGCACCGGAATATTCTCTTTTAAAAGGTTACGGTGCGCTGCACGTTTTGATTTTGCCTGGTTGCGTTTTTTCTACAAATATTGCCGGTGCGCTGCACCTGGTTTCCTTTGCCAGTTTCCCTTTATCGTAAAAAAAAGGTTTCACCTTTTGCAAAGGTGAAACCTTTGAGACCCAAAAAATTCCGACCGCTTACTTCGACTTCGCTCAGTACAAGCAGCGGTATTGTTAAATGGTTAAATAGCTAAACGGATAATTAAAAAGACCGAACAGCGCGAACAGAGAAGGTGTAGCTCTTAGGTTCGGTTTTCTCGTAGCCCTCGAAGAAGTCATTGGACCAGGCGTTACCTGGAAGGAACTGGGACGAACTCCAATAATATCCATAAGGATCAAAACCGCCAAATCCAAGTACCTTCATCGCGTAAAGTTTATCCAACTCATGCCTGCTCGGCAAATACCAGTCGGAATAGCCACCACCTGTGTAGCCTCGTGCCAGACCTGCAGCATAACTGTAGCCAGCGCCATTCTGGGTGATGATATTGTTGGTGTTTGCTAAGCCTGTCCCGATGGCGGTGGTTGTCCCCCCTGGTACTGCAATGTTTTGGTAGGCAGTTATAGCCCAAATGATTCCGGTACTTTGGTCGGCAGTAGCGGCTATTAAACCATGTTGTACTTCTGACATGTAACCAGGGTCGCCTGATTGTAAAATATAAGCTATTATTCCTCCCGCATAACTTTGGCCGATAGCCAATACCACCGCAGGCGTTACCGAATTAGAAGCAGAGCTTGCTGCACTCGTGCCAGCAGCATTTGTAGCTGTAACGGTAAAAGTATAGGCTGTACCATTGGTCAGCCCGGTTACGTTTATTATTCCACTTCCTGCCTGTGTCAATGTGCCGGTAAAACTGCCAGGCGTTGAAGTGGCTGTGTAGAATGTTATTGTTCCACCAGTGCTAGCAGGCGCGCTAAATGGTACCCATGCCTGTGCATCTCCCCATGTTGCTGTTCCTATTGTTGGCGCACCCGGTAAGCCTGAGGCAGTACCTGCGGTAAGGCCTTGCCAGGCAGTTCCGTTATAAATTTGCAATTCGCCGGAAGTACCACAATTGCTGCACCATACCATTAAACCTGCGGGGGGACTGGTAATGGCAGTCTTTTCTGAATAAGTCATGCGTGGCGGCAAAAATCCTTTGGAGGTTGAACTTACATCCAACATGGCGCTCCCATTTGGTGCCGAGCCATCGGCGTTGATGGACACAGTGCCACCTACGCCAAGCGTACCGGCAATGGAAGTATTTCCGCTTACTGCAGTCACATTGAATTTATTGGTGTTCACAGCCACATCGCCGGTTACGCCAAGCGTTCCTCCAACGGAGGTATTTCCGCTTGCTGCAGTCACATTGAATTTATTGGTGTTCACAGCC
>CAJATL010000204.1 GCA_903944895.1 uncultured Bacteroidota bacterium | reverse complement strand
GTATAATGGATTCATATGAAAAAATAATAGAGAGGGATGTCGAACTTGGAAAATGGTTTGTTGAAATAAAAACAGAAAAATGCAAAAAACTAATCATGCCAGAATTGTGGTAAAATTGGAATTAAATATTTTAAATCCCCTAAGTAGCAATTTAAACGACTTTAGCAAGCCAGGGTTTTATTACATTACTTTTTTTAATCACATCAATTACTATTTTACTTAAGTGTTCAAATAAAAGCAGAACGCAGATTAACCCAATCTAAAATAAAATCCGCGTCGTCCTCATTCCAAAAAATTGCACGCAGATCCCGATAGCTATCGGGACAGATTTAAAAAGATGACCGCAGATTAAACCTATCCAAAATAACATCTGCGCTAATCCACCAAATCCGCGTCATCAGCGTTCTATTAAAATACGCGTTACATAATAAACCCAAAGCAGCAATTGACTGACTCATTAAATATTCTTTGATTTTCATTTTTTTTAATTCTTTCCAGTTCGTTTTTTTTCATTGTAGTTACAAAACTCTAATGCATTCTGCTGCACAGGTTCAGATGGATGTTTTTGCTCGGTAGCAATCATTTTATAAATAAAGCCATAAATGTTAAACTCCTATCGTTAATGGAGCAACCATACAAATCACCTGATAAGGCATGACTATTGAAGAAATAAAAATTCTGATATCAAAAGGAGAAGGGCTTCAGGTCGAGTTCAAACAAACTTTTAACATTGAGACTATTGAATCCCTGGTTGCATTTGCAAATACAAATGGAGGTAAAGTATTAGTTGGAATTTCGGATTCAGGTATAATAACGGGAGTTTCAATAAATTCAGAGTCCGTTCCGAATTGGTTGAACGAAATAAAAATGAAGACATCCCCTTCCTTCGTACCTGATGCAGATATTTATGATTTAGAAAACAAACAAATTATTGTATTTACGATTCAAGAGTATCCTATAAAACCGGTCTCAACAAAAGGAAAGTATTTTAAACGGGTTGCCAATTCTAACCACATCATCAACATTTCCGAAGTAGTAAATATGCACCTGCAATCGTTTAATACAAGTTGGGATTACGATATTAGCAACCAATTCAAAATTGCTGATATTTCGTTGGAAAAGGTACAGGTTGCAATTGATAATATGAATCAAACTGAAACCAGAATCACCGATGATCCGTTAACTTTTCTTGTTAAAAATGATCTGGTTCGAAACGGGATACTTACCAACGCTGCTTATCTGCTTTTCACAAACAGAGAAACTGTAGTTACAACAATAGAATTAGGTAGGTTTCAATCTGAAATTATCATAAAAGATACCGCAAGAACAAAATCTGATATTCTTTCACAGATTAACCAGGTAATGGATTTTGTTAAAAAACATATCAATAAAGAAATAATTATTACCGGGCAACCGCAAAACATACAAAAATGGCAATATCCGATAGAAGCTATACGCGAAGTAATTCTAAACATGATCATTCACAGGGATTATCGTTCCAGTTCTGATTCAATTGTCAAAATTTTTAATGACAAAATTGAGTTTTATAATCCTGGACGGTTGCCTGATAGCATTACAGTTGAAGATTTACTAACGAATAATTACAGGTCAACCCCTAGGAATAAATTAATCGCCGACTTCTGCAAAAGTTTAGGGGTTATAGAAAAATATGGCTCAGGCATCAGTAGGATTGTAAATTATTGCAAAACTGGAAACTACCCTATTCCTGAGTTTAAGAATATTTCAGAAGGGTTCATGGTTACTTTTTTTAGCCCTCAAAATGAAACTATTGAGGAAAATATCGGTGAAAAGGTCGCAAAAAAGGTCGTAGAAAAGACCATTGGTAATGTCGTAGATAATGTCGTAGATAATGTCGTAGATAATAGGTTAAAAATAATTATTACCCTAATAACTGAGAATAAACATATCTCAGCATCTCAAATCGCTAAAATATTGAACACAACAGGCAGAACAGTTCAAAGAGATATTGACAAACTTAAAAAACGCAATATCTTAAAACGAGTAGGGGCAGAAAAAACCGGCCATTGGGAAATAACAGGGTAATTTGTTTAACATATCAAAGCCATGTTTTTCACTCTTCATCGCTAATCACTTTTCACTAATTGTCCCTTCAGTTACCTTATGAAACACTACATTTGCACTTCTAAAGGTTAAAGTTACGCTTTGAATCCTTACAGTAACCATTCTTACGACCTCAGTAGCTGTTCGAAAGCGTTAAGTAGCAGTTAAAACGACTTTAGCAAGCCAGGGTTTTATTACATTACTTTTTGTTGTCACATCAATTTCAATTTTTCATTAGTGTGCAAATAAAAGCAGAAAGCAGATTAAATCAATCCAAAATGAAATCTGCGCTAATCTGCGTCATCAGCGTTCCATTATTATACAATCCGCACAAAACTTGTGCGACTGCTGACAGATCAGCGTCCCATTAATACATAACCAGTGACATTAGTGTTCCATT
>CAJATL010000203.1 GCA_903944895.1 uncultured Bacteroidota bacterium | reverse complement strand
GTGGGACTTCAATTTTGATTAATGATGCTTAATAATATTCAATTTTGTTTACATTTGACCCGATATAATCGAAAAAATGTTCTTTTTTTAGCACTTGATATTACCGTTTTTTAACCAACTGTTAATGGACACGTAACTTTAAAAGGCACTTACTTTATTGAGAAAGAAAGAATGAAGAACTATCTTAACAAATCCAAAGAAGAACTCATTGGTGAATTACAGGAATTGAGGCAAGCGCACGATGCTTTAAAGGTTTCTTATGAAGCAGATATTATCCGACAAAAGCACACAATGGATGCATTGCAGGCAAACGAGGAGCGATTCCGGCTTCTATTTAATAAAGCACCTCTCGGCTATCAATCACTCGATTTTGATGGAAATTTCATTGAAGTAAACCAACAGTGGCTCGATACGCTGGGCTATGAAAGCGAAGAGGTCATTGGAAAATGGTTTGGCGATTTCCTTACTCCGGCTTTTCAGGATGGCTTTCGCAAGCGGTTTCCGATTTTCAAGGCGCAGGGCAAAATCCACAGCGAATTTGAGATGATCCATAAAAATGGTTCTGTTTTGTTTATTGCTTTTGATGGCCGGATTGGCTACGATTTAAATGGCGATTTTAAGCAAACACATTGCATTTTGCAGGATATTACTCAGGTAAAGCTGGTAGAAAAGCAATTGATCAGAAGCCACGAAATGCTTAAAAGCATCGAAAAGGCTGCTAAGATTGGTGGTTGGGAATTCGATGTGGAAACCATGAAGCAAACCTGGACTGAGGAAGTATTCCGCATCCTCGGGTTTGATCTTACAGACGGGGCACCAAACGTACCTCAAGGGATTGATTTTATTGCTCCCGAATTTCAACCCATGGCAATGCTTGGCATACAAAGAGCAATCGAATTTGGCGAGCCCTACGACCAGGAATGGGAGGTTGTAACTGCAAAAGGTAATAAGCGCTGGGTTAACGCAATTGCAAAGCCACATCAGGAAAACGGTAAAACAAAATTTGTTTCAGGTTCATTCCAGGATATCACCGAACGCAAGCTGGCAGAAGAAGGATTACGCAAAAGCGAAGAAAATCTATCTATCACCCTTCATTCCATTGGCGATGGTGTAATTTCGACCGATAAAGATGGGCTTGTGGTTCAGATGAATCCAGTTGCCGAAAATCTTTGTGGCTGTCAGTTAGCCGAAGCGGCTGGCAAACCGTTAGCCGAAGTTTTTAAAATTATTAATGCCGAAACCCGCAAAGCAGTAGCCGATCCGGTGAAATTAGTTTTGGAAAAAGGCGAAACAATCGGGCTTGCAAACCATACAGTTTTGATTTCGGGAGATGGAACCGAGTACCAGATTGCCGACAGTGCTGCCCCGATCAAAAACAAGGAAGGTGAGATTACTGGCGTGGTTTTGGTTTTTTCGGATATTACCGACAATTATGTTGCCCAAAAGCAGATAAGGGATAGCGAAGCGCGGTATCGTAGTTTGTTAGAAAATCTTGAAGCTGGAATTGTTGTTCATGCGCCGGACACTTCCATTGTGATGAACAACCACAGAGCATCCGGATTATTGGGATTGAGCGACGACCAGATGAGAGGCAAAGCTGCCATTGATCCGGCCTGGAAATTTGTTAATGAGGATAACACGCCGCTTATTGTTGATGGATACCCCGTGAATCGGATCGTAAATGGTAAAAAACCAATAAAAAATCAAATTTTAGGCATTTGCCATCCCGGTAAAACTGAAATTGTTTGGGTAACTGTAAATGGTTTTCCGGTGCTGAATAATAAAGGCGAAATTACTGAGGTAGTCATCAGCTTTATTGATATTACGGATCGCATACAAGCGGAAGAAAAAATAAAATTAAATGAAGAGAAATTTTCAAAATCATTCTTCAATAGTCCTGATTCAATTATTATAAACAGACTTGATGATGGCAAGATAGTTACAGTCAACAATGGGTTTAGAAAAATAATGGGATATGAAGAAGCAGAAGTTATAGGCAAAACAACTACCGAACTTAACTTTTATAAAAACCCCGAAGAAAGAAATGCGATAATTAATGCACTAAAAACAACAGGACAAGCCCTTGACATTGAATGTTGGTTTATTACAAAACATGGAGAAGAAAAATTAGGATTATTGTCGGCTGCTATTATAGTCATAGATGGTGTAAAACATATAATGAGCACAAGCCGGGATGTAACCGGGCGCAAACAAGCCGAACTTTTAATTCAGAGAAAATCAGAAGAAATTGAAGCCCAAAACGAAGAATTACAGCAAATAAACGAAGAGCTAAACCAAACAAACCAGGAATTGGCTGATGCAATAAAACGAGCCGAAGAAAGCGAAATCAAATTACATAGAAAAAATAATGAATATGAAGTAATTAATGAAGAACTTAGTCAAACAAACCAAGAGTTAACAGAGGCCATAAAAAGAACTGAAGAAAGTGAAAGGTTGTTAGCCAAAATTGCCGAGAACTACCCCAATTCTTATGTTTCAGTAATCGAAAAGGATCTTACAGTTGGGTTTTCGGGAGGGCAGGAATTTAAACGACAGAACCTGAATCCCAACGATTTTTATGGCTTAACCCTTGAGCAGGTTTTTGGTGAGTTTACCCCAATTGTGAGAGAAAACTATTTAAAAACGTTTGATGGAATTGAAACATCTTTTGAGCTTTTTATCAATAGTCAATATCAGCTCTACAAAACTGTTCCATTATTTGATGAGAAAAACCAAATCACCCGGATTTTGTCTGTTGTCGAAAATGTTACCGAGCGCAAACAGACAGAAAAAGCATTAAAAGAAAGTGAAGAAAAATATCGCCTGGCTGAAATAGACTTGCTGGAAGCACAAAAATTGGCAAATATTGGTAGTTGGCATTGGGATCTTAAAACAGGCCTTGTATCATGGTCAAAAGAGCTTTATAATATCAATGGGCATAATCCCGACATTCCTGTACCCGTTTTTGCTGATATGGAATCTTACTATACACCCGAAAGCTGGAAAGTATTAAATGAAGCAGTAGCAAGGACTTTTAATACCGGTGAACCCTACAACCTTGACTTTGAAATGATAAAACCTGACGGCACTACTATATTTGCAAATACCCGTGGTTGTGCTAATTATAATGAAGCAGGGGAAATGGTAAATTTACACGGTACAGTTCAGGACATCACCGAACGAAAGCGGTTGGAAGGTGTGCATGCTTTCCTGAGCACTTCCGGGTACCCGGGCTCCAATGAAAATTTCTTTGAATCGCTGGCAAAATACCTGGCCGCAATTTTGGACTCGGAGTACGTTTGCATCGACAAACTCGAAGGCGATGGACTTACTGCCCAAACGGTTGCCATTTTTAACGAAGGCAAATTTGATCCAAACGTTTCATACACCCTTAAAGAGACCCCTTGCGGCGATGTGGTAGGAAAAACCGTTTGTTGCTTTCCCGCAAATGTTTGCCAGTTATTCCCTCACGATGCAGCACTTCAGGAGTTGAAAGCACATAGCTATATTGGCACAACCTTATGGAGCTTCGATGGGAAACCCATCGGTTTGATTGCCGTTATCGGGCAAAAACCCTTGAAAAATGTTGCTTATGCCGAAAATGTTTTGAAGTTGGTGGCTATTCGCGCTGCCGGCGAACTTGAACGCATGCAATCGGAAAAAGCACTGAAGGAGAGTGAAGAACGTTTCAAAAACATGTTTGAGCGGCACAGTTCGATTATGTTGCTCATCGAACCGGAATCGGGCAGGATCATAGGAGCCAACGAAGCATCTGCCGGTTTTTATGGTTACAGCAAGTCAAAACTGCTTACCATGCGGATTGACGAAATTAATATGCTCAGTCCTGAACAAATAAAGATCGAACGTGAACTTGCAGTTCACGAAGAGAGGAGTTATTTTATATTCCCACACAGGTTGGCCAACGGCGAATTGCGCACAGTTGAAGTTCATTCGTCGCCAATTGTTTTTGAAGATCATCAAATACTTTTCTCGATCATACATGATATTACAGAGCGAAAGCTTGCGGAGGAGGCTCTGTTAAAAAGTGAATATGAGTTCCGGTTACTGGCTGAGTCGATGCCACAGATTGTCTGGATAACCCGCGCTGATGGATCGAACATTTTCTTCAATCAGCAATGGGTGGCTTATACTGGTTTAAGCCTTGACGAAAGTTATGGGAATGGCTGGAACAAACCTTTCCATCCCGATGATCAGCAACATGCCTGGGATGCCTGGCAAAATGCAACAGCCAATATGGCAAGTTATTCGCTCGAATGTCGCCTGCGCCGTTTTGATGGCGAATATAAATGGTGGCTGGTTCGTGGTGTGCCGATCATGGATGCTGATGGGGTGGTACTCAAATGGTTTGGTACTTGTACCGACATTAATGAATTGAAAAATTCGGAAGAAAACCTCCAAAAAGCCAAAGAACGAGCCGAAGAAGCCGACCGCCTCAAATCAGCCTTCCTTGCCAATATGAGCCACGAAATCCGTACTCCAATGAATGGCATTCTCGGCTTTGCCGAAATTCTTAAAGAGCCCGATCTTACAGGCGCAGAGCAGCAGAAATACATCGGAATCATCGAGAAAAGCGGCAACCGGATGCTCAACATCATTAACGATATTATCGATATTTCGAAAATTGAAGCTGGTCTGATGAAACTCGAAATCAAAGAATCAAACATCAACGAACAGATCGAATACATTTACACGTTTTTCAAACCTGAAGTAGAAGCCAAAGGAATGAGACTTTTCTTTAGAAACACTCTGCCTGCTAAGGAAGCCATCATTCATACCGACCGCGAAAAATTATATGCCATACTTACCAACCTGGTAAAAAACGCCATTAAATACTCCAACAAAGGTTCCATCGAATTTGGATACGAAATTGTAGGGGCGCAAGGCCTTGCTCCCCTGCAATTTTACGTAAAAGACACCGGCATCGGAATTCCAAAGAACAGGCATGAAGCCATATTCGAACGATTTGTGCAGGCCGATATCGAAGATAAAAAGGCCTTACAGGGAGCCGGCCTGGGGTTGGCTATTTCAAAAACTTATGTCGAAATGCTTGGTGGTAAAATATGGGTAGAAAGCGAAGAAGGAATCGGTTCAACATTTTATTTCACCTTGCCGTATAATCCTAAACCAGATGAAAATGTCACCGGTAAAATGGCAATTTCATCTCAAAATGCAGGTGATCAAGCTAATCGTGCCAATGCCGGACTGAAAATACTCATAGCCGAAGACGACGAAACATCGGAATTACTAATTTCGATCATGGTCGATATGTTTGGTAAAGAAATACTAAAGGTGCGTAATGGCATTGCTGCCGTTGAAGCCTGCCTCAAAAACCCCGACATCGACCTGATACTGATGGATATCAGGATGCCCGAAATGGGGGGTTATGAGGCTACACAGGAAATCCGCCGGTTCAACAAAGATGTTTTCATCATTGCTCAGACCGCTTATGGTTTGGCCGGTGACCAGGAAAAAGCACTGGACGCAGGTTGCAACGAATACATCTCAAAACCCATCAGCAGCAGCTTATTGAAGGGAATAATACAAAAGCAATTCGATAAGAAAATGGCACGCGGATAAAAACTGATGAGTATAGTCTAAAAACTGGTTGGTCTTGGGCTAAAGCCCGGTAAGTGCTTGATTTTCAATTGCCCCGACCTTAAGGTCGGGGCAATTGATGTACGTGATATTCAGGGCTTTAGCCAAATAATTTTAACTTTTAATATCTTTTTAGATCAGTCTCAGGTTTAAAAAAATCCGCTTTATCCGCACTTGAAAATCCGCGTAAATCCGCGCACTCTGATTAAAAAATTATCTTTTTGCTGGATGTTTGCAAATTAATTAAGCAAAGAAGAATTGCAGATATAATCTTCATTTGGATTGTAGATGAACAAACATGATCCTCCTTCGATGGTTTCGATAATCTGTTTGTTTACATCAGGCGGTAGCACAGGGCATCCAAAGCTCCGGCCTAAGCGACCATATTTTTTGATAAAACTTTCGGTGGCATAATCGGCAGCATGAATAATGATTTCCCGTTTTACTGCATTATCGTTAAAACCTTTTTCGACGCCATCGATCATGAGCGAAAACCCGGTATGCGAGCCGATTATTGAGTGTTCGGTAACATAAAAACCAAGGCTGCTTTTATACGAACCCACCACATTCGAAAATGAACTGGCGAATTCATCACCTGTGTTTCGGCCATGTGCCACGTAGGTGTTGAACAATAATTTCCGGTTTTTAAGATCAATCACATAAAACCGCTTTTTGTTGCTCGACTGCGAATAATCGGCAATGCTAACGATATCGCGGTTTTGTAATTTGCCTGCTGTATCGAGCTTGCTCAAACCTTTGAGCGCCAATTCGAAAATATCTCTCGTCAAACCACATTCGGTTAAGTTGGCCAGGGTAAAAAGATCCGAACCTGAATTAGGGGCGCTTACATTGGTTTGATTTACAATAGGCAAAAAAAGCACAAGCAGAAAAAATATCATGTTCTCCATTTTGCAAAGGTAGTTTATTAAAATTAACCGGTTTTAATATGAAAAATCCCGGGACACGACATTAACTGCATTTAAAAAATGGATTAAAACCATTCAGTCCCGGGGTTTTCGGACGATGTGTTTGTTGAGTTATTCCATCATCAAAAGCATCCAAAATTCTTTGCCATCAACATTTCGTTAACCTCATCTTTGTCGAACGCTTCCGGGTCAAATTCATCACCCAGCCAGTCGATAAATTCTTGAAATTCGGGATGCTCAGGATTTTTCAGTATTTCCAGCATATCAGCGTAGCCCCATGCGCCACCACAATCTTCGGGTGGGCAACTCATTTTTCCTGCGATGCAAACGGGGTATTTCATTTTAGGGTCAGGTTCGAGGATTTTCTCCAAAATTACATCGTGTTCCCATCCATCGCCAAAATCGTATTCGTATTTTATCTTTTGCTTTTCGGTAGTTAAAAAATCCGAAATTTTGATTTTCTTATAATCCACATTTTCCAATTCATCCCAAAGGTAGTTATCCTTTGTTTTTTCGGTATAGTAAGTGCCGTCGATGATAAACTGATGCAAATGACTGTTTGTCCAGCCCATGGCGGTTTGTATGATTTTATGAAGATCCGGGAGTAAGGTTTCCGAAGGGATAAGGACACGTCTCCATATCTTGGGTTTGAAATCCTTTAAAGCTATCTGTATCTGATAAATTTGTTTTTTCATTACTTGCTGGTATTATAATTTGATGCGTAAAACTATAAAACTTTAGGATTACTTTATTATTTTCTGAACAATTTTAACGACTTAAATATTCTTTTGATTTGATGGTGGTTGATTTTTCCTTTGGAGCAACCAATCCAATGCCTGTTTTTGAAGTCAGATGAACATACTGCCAAAAAACCGACTAATTTTGGCAGGAGCGTTAGAAGAAGCATAAATTTGCATTTCTTTGTTTTACAATTACATAAAAGTAAGTATAGTCTTAAGTTTTACTAATCTGATCATTATTTATGCCAAATCCTGCTTATTACATCATGGCAAAGCCAATTGGGGCGGTCTGCAATCTTGATTGTAAATATTGTTATTATCTCGAAAAGGAAAAACTCTATCCCAATAATCCTGATAAATACCACATGAGCGATAAAGTGCTCGAACTCTTTATTGCGAGTTATATTCATGGTCAGGCTGGCCGGAGCATACTTTTTACCTGGCATGGCGGGGAACCACTGATGCGGGGAATTGATTTTTTTAAGAAAGTAATCGAACTTCAAAAGAAATATGGAGCTGGCAAGTACATCGAAAACTCGCTGCAAACCAACGGAACCCTTCTCACCGATGACTGGTGCCTGTTTTTTAAGGAAAACAAGTTTCTCATCGGACTTTCCATCGACGGACCTGAACATTGCCACGACCATTACCGCACCTACAAAGACGGGAAACCCTCCTTTGCAAAAACCATGATGGGTGTTGAATTGCTTATTAAACATGGGGTCGATTTTAACACTTTATCCGTCGTTAACGATTACAATTCAAAATATCCGCTTGAGGTTTACCGGTTTCTGAAACAAATCGGCAGCCGGTTTATGCAGTTTATCCCGATTGCTGAGTGGATTGATCCGGACTCAACACCTGATCAACTTTCGATACTTGCTCCCAATTCGGGTAAAAATGCTGTTGTAACCGATTGGTCGGTTGATCCGGTGGATTACGGGAATTTCCTGATTAAAATTTTTGATGAGTGGGTTAGTCGGGATGTTGGAAATTATTACGTGATAACATTTGATGCGGTGCTTGCCAACTGGCTGGGTGAGCCGCCCGCAATCTGCGTTTATGCCAAAACCTGCGGCACGGCGGCTGCCATGGAATTTAACGGTGACGTTTATGCGTGCGACCATTTTGTTTTTCCGGAATACAAGCTTGGAAATGTGCGAAATACCCTGCTGGAAACAATGATGCAATCTGATTTTCAACGGAAGTTCGGGCGGGATAAATGGGATAAACTACCTCGCTATTGCTTCCAATGTGAGTTTTTGAAACTCTGTACCGGCGAATGTCCAAAAAACCGGTTTCTTACAACTCCTGATGGACAGCCAGGATTGAATTATCTGTGCGCCGGTTTTAAACTGTTTTATGCTCATGTTGCACATTACATGAAATTTATGGCCAACGAAATCAGGAACGACCGTGCTCCATCAAATGTGATGGAATGGATTAAAAGGAAGCAGGCCAAGGTGAAACCAGTTGTTCAGGAACCTGCGAAAATCCTGGCTCCCAAAAAGATGATTGTTCACCGCAACGATCCTTGTCCCTGCGGAAGTGGAATGCCCTACAAAAAGTGCTGTGCGCTCAAACCGAGGAGTCAGCAGGGTATTTCAGGTTGACCAACGAAACAGGAACCTCACCAACTCTATTCTTCAGAAATGCCGCATGGTTTCTTAGTCTGATGTGCCATATGGTGGAAAAGTATCTCATGAAATTATATGGGGTAGCCATGATTTTTTTCGATAATCTAAAATCCTGAGATTAAATTCAAAAGTTGGTTAATTAATATACTTTTGCGGTCGTCAGCAAAAAAAAGAGATTTTGTTTAGTGAACGGTTGACTTTTTGATTTGCTTGAAAATATTTTTTTGGATTGTATTTCACTGGAAAATTGAACCGGAGATCGTATCATGCCAGCAGATATTGGTTATAAAATGTTTATTCCTTTCATCGAAACCTTTCAACAGCAGGGTTTCACAAATATTGATACTACCCATCCTGTGGTACAAACCCTTGAAGGACAATTGAGGCAAAATAACCAGTTTTTTTACGTCGCTGATCTGATCCGGATAAAAATTCTTTTTACAAGCGAGTACGTCAGCGATTTTTTTGGAATAAATCCTGAAGATGCTGAGCCTAATATTTATTTTGCTTCAACACATCCTGATGATCTCGCCAGGCACAGCATGTCGAGGTCGAAGTATATAAAGATGGGATCAGATCTTTTTGCCGAAGGAATAGGGGAATCGTTCCTATCCGTTAGTTTTAGGATTAAAAACGTTTCAGGGAATTATGTAAATCTGTTATTTCAGGCATATCTCTTTTACACCGAAATACCTTACCCCAGTGTTTTCGCCATTATGATTCATACCGATGTCACAAATATCCTGAGCATTAAAAAAGGATATCATTATGATATTGGTAAGGATCCTTCCTTTTTCAGATACCCGGATATTAATTTGTTGATGACCGGACATGTATTTTCGAACCGTGAGTTCGAAATTATACGGTGTATTGCTGAAGGTCTCGATAGTAATCAAATTGCTGACAAGCTTTTCCTGAGCGTTCATACCGTTAACACCCACCGCAGGAATATTTTGCATAAAACAGGCAAGCGAAATACCCATGATCTTGTAATCGAACTACAGAAAAGAGGGGTGATTTAAGGTTTTTAATCCTGGGGGGGGGTGCACATAGCCGTCAGGTCAAGATATGACATTGAAATTTCCCATTTAAATTTATCCATAGCCCAGGGCTTCAGCCCTGGGTAAAATGAGACAGATATCCTTTTATGCCAGGTCGTTCACGACCTTCATCTGAAAAGGATCGCTGCATGGACAAAAAGGCGTAAACGCCTTGTTTTCTATGCATTGGAGTTTTCTAAAATCCCAAACCTGAAGGTTTGGGCTATGGAAAATTTGAATTCTGGGCTTAACCTGACGGCTTTGGGCATCGCCCCGGGTTAATCGGTGTCTGTAAAAAAAATGTCCGTTCATAAAATCACCTGGGATGATTTTATGAACGGACACCTGAAAAATAATCGTTTTTAACGAAATCTAATCCAACAATTACTTTTTCCGTTCAACGGTTACATATTCAATCTTTCCGTTGAATTTCGATGATTTGCCATAATCTGCAACATGGGTGCCGTCATCAACGCCAACATCGGCAAGATCATCCACAGAGAAAATGCCGGGTTGGGTTTTTTCGATTCTCTTTTCAGTTATTTTTTTGTCGTTAACTAAAATGGTACCAACACCTCCTTTGCCCATTCCACCGCCATCGTACTTAAAGTCGTAGGTTATTTTGTAATTGCCTGGCTTTAAAGCATCCGAGGCGATTATTTCGGTCGATTCCAGGCCCAGATAATTGTAGCTAAATGCAGGTTTTCCGTTCTTCATATAAAATGAAAGACCGCCAAAACGTCCACCCTGACATACAATAACGCCGTTTCCACCGGCATCCACCGCAACTTC